>DASWLF010000235.1:0-6480 GCA_036396255.1 Desulfobaccales bacterium | reverse complement strand
AGCCCATGAAACGCCTGGTGGAAGACGGCCAGATGATGGTATATGAACACGAGGGTTTCTGGCAACCCATGGATACGTATCGGGACTACCAGTACCTGAATGATATCTGGGCGAAAGGGAAGGCGCCCTGGAAGATCTGGTGAGTGGTTAGGGAGGGGGAAGGTTATTAAGAGAGGAGGCCGGGGGCCAAGGGCCCCCCACAGAAAAAATTGATCTCGGGTAGAATTCAAGGACGCCATCCATTGGATAATTACTTATCGCTCTTTGCCGGCAAGCGGGTGCTGGTGACCGGGGACACAGGTTTCAAGGGCGCCTGGCTGTGTTTGTGGCTGAAGGACCTGGGAGCCGAAGTGGTGGGGTTCGCCCTGCCGCCGGAGCGTCCACATGATCTCTACCACGTTATTGGCCTGGAGAAGCTCATACAGCACGTGGAAGGGGATATCCGGGACGAGGCTTCTCTCGGGCAGGTGTTTGATGGGTTCCAGCCGGAGCTTCTCTTTCATCTGGCCGCCCAGGCGCTGGTGCGCCGGTCCTATAAGGAGCCCAAGTTGACCTTCGACACCAATGTGGGCGGGTCGGTCAATGTCCTGGAAGCGGTGCGGCGCACCCCGTCTTTTAGGGCAGTGATTTACGTCACCAGTGACAAATGTTACAAGAACCGGGAATGGGACTGGGGGTATCGCGAAAACGACGAACTGGGGGGTCATGATCCCTACAGCGCTTCCAAGGCAGCTGCCGAGATGGTCATGGCGGGGTATTGGCAGTCCTTTTTCGCCGCCCGGCCAGGACTGGGGGTGGCCAGCGTCCGGGCCGGCAACGTGCTGGGGGGAGGGGATTGGGCTGAGGACCGGGTAGTGCCGGATATTATCCGGGATCTTATGGAAAGGCGTCCCGTCACCTTGCACCATCCAGAGGCGACGCGCCCCTGGCAACATGTCCTGGAGCCGCTGGGGGGTTATCTGCTTCTTGCCGTGCGCTTGTATGAGTCACCCAAAGCATTTGCGGGCCCCTGGAATTTTGGCCCCAGTGGGGAAGGCATGCGGAGCGTCCAGCAGCTGGCGGAAGAAATTATTGCCGGTTGGGGAGAAGGGACGATCAGAGTTGAGAAGCAGGCGGATGCCCCGCATGAGGCGGGGATGCTGCATCTCAACTGCGACAAGGCCAGGCGCCGGTTGGGCTGGCGTCCCAAGTGGAATTTTGCCCGGACCGTGGCGGAGACGGTGCGCTGGTATAAAGGGTATCACCAGGATGAATCGCCCCTGGCGCTGAGCCGCAGCCAGATTAACAACTATATGGAGTCAGACGATGATTGACGGCGTCTTGATAACGCCATTGAAGCAGATATTGGACGAACGAGGCAAGGTCATGCATATGCTCAGGAGTGATGCCTCGCACTTCCAGGGTTTTGGGGAGATTTATTTTTCGTGTGTCTATCCGGGGGCGATCAAGGCCTGGCATCTGCATAAGAAGATGGTGCTCAATTACGCGGTGCCCTACGGACGGATCAAACTGGTTCTGTACGATGACCGGGAGGGGAGCGGCACCCGGGGCGAGATTCAGGAAATTTTCATGGGGATTGACAATTACTGTCTAGTCACTATTCCGCCGCTGGTCTGGAATGGGTTCAAGGGGATGGGCCAGGAGACGGCCATTGTGGCCAATTGCGCCACCATTCCTCACGATCCCCATGAGATTGTGCGCCTGGACCCATTTGATCCCTCCATTCCTTACGACTGGCAGATCAAGCATAAATGACGGATAAGGTGCTCGTTACCGGCAGCCGTGGATACTTGGGGGGGCGAGTGACCCGGTTGCTGGCGGAGTCTGGTTTCAGCCTGCGGGTGGGCAACCACCGCGAAGGGTTGCCTACGCCGAAATGGCTGGCAGAGGCGGAACAGGTTCACCTGGATTTACTGGCCGATGGGGACCTTGAGGCAGTTTGCCGGGGGGTGCGGCAGGTGGTGCATCTGGCGGCGGTCAATGAGATCGTCTGCGAGAAGGATCCGGAGCAAGCGCTCCTGGTCAATGGCTTGGGGACCCTTAAACTCCTTACGGCGGCGATGCGGGCCGGGGTGGAGCGGTTTATCTATTTCTCCACCGCCCATGTCTATGGTTCTCCTCTGGCCGGCATCATCACCGAAGAAACTCTGCCCCGGCCCGTGCACCCTTACGCCATTACCCACCGCGTAGCTGAGGATTTTGTCCTGGCCGCCCGCCAACGGGGAGCCATCCAGGGGGTGGTGCTGCGTCTGTCCAACGGTTTTGGGCCGCCAGCCGAGGCCCACGTGGACCGCTGGACCCTGCTGGTCAATGACCTGTGCCGCCAGGCGGTGACCGACGGCAAATTGGTCCTACGCAGCAGCGGGCTACAATGGCGCGATTTCATTTCGCTCACGGATGTGGCGCGGGCAGTCAAGCATTTTCTTCAGTTGCCGGATGCCCGGCTCGGTGAGGGGTTGTTTAACTTGGGCGGGGAGTGTGCGCTGCGGGTTATTGATCTGGCCAGCCGGATTGCGGCCCGTTGTTATCAAGTTTTCAAAATGACCACCCTGATCATCAAGCCGGATCCCAGGCCGGACGAAGCTTATGAGGCCCTGGACTATCGCATTGACCGATTGAAAGGCACCGGATTTGTTCTTAGCGGTAAGATGGACGAGGAGATCGACGATACTCTGCGATTTTGCCGCCAGGTATTTGGAGAGACTGCAAAATGAACCTCCCGGCGGTCTCCATTGTCATACCTACCTATAATCAGGCTGATTTGCTGAAAGAGGCCATCGAGTCAGTTCTGGGCCAGACCTTTACCGATTGGGAAGCCATCGTCATCAATAATTACTCGGAAGACCACACGGTGGCGGTAGTCCAGGGTTTTGCAGACTCCCGCCTCCGGTTGGTGAATTTTCGCAACCATGGGATTATTGGGGCTTCCAGAAATGAAGGGGTGAGACAGACCAGGGGCGAGCTGGTGGCGTTTTTGGATTCCGACGACACCTGGGAGGCCAACAAGCTGGAACGGGCGATGACCTCTTTCGGGCAACCAGGAATCGATCTGGTGTGCCATGATGAGTGGCTGTGGGAAAATGAGCAAAAAAAGCAGGTGCTGCGCTACGGGCCCTATACCAGCTACAAAGCCCTTCTTTTTAAAAGAAACTGTCTTTCCCCTTCAGCCACGATGGTGCGCCGGGGCAGTTTCATGGCAGTGGGGGGCTTCTCCTTAGAGCGGCGTTTTGCGGGGGTGGAGGATTACGACCTGTGGCTGAGGCTGGCCCGGGCCGGCTGCCGGTTTCACTATCTCCATGAGCCGCTGGGATCTTTTCGAGTGCACGGCGAGAGCTTCAGCAGCAAAATAGAGCATCACTGCGTCAACAGCCTCAATCTCCTGGAAGCCCATTTTGCCCAGTGGCGCCCGCAAACGCCTTACTACCGCTACCTTATGCGCAAACGGCGGGCAGACGCCTACCGGGGGGCGGCGCGGGCCTGCCTGAAGCACGGTTCGCATGGAGAGGCCCGACGGTATCTGCTCAAGGCCATAAAAGAAGACCCGCTGTCATGGAAGGCCTGGGTGCTTACCGGGCTGAACCTTGCGGGGCTGAAGATTTGAGGAAATGAACTTTTTAGGGGAGGGGATGTGGGTGAGGGCAGGGTGTGCTCCCCAGCCCTCCGCCACATAAAAGCATAATCGCATAAGGGAAGACCATGATCGTACCGGTGGCCCCCCTGCCCCTGATTAAAAATCTGCTGCAAGCCTGCACCGCCCCTCCCTGCACCGGCGCGTCCTGGTTCAGCCGGGGTGCTGAATCCGCCATCCGGTTTTACCGGCGGGGCAGCCTGGCCCTGGCCGGGGGGGTGGAAGCGGTGCGCCGGGAACAGGGGGTGGAGGGCACCACCGTCTGGGTGCCGGGCTACTTCTGTGACGAGGCCCTGGCCCCGCTGCGGGGGTTGGCGGCCACCTTGAAATTTTATCCCTGTCAGCCGGACCTGACCCCTGATTGGCAATTCCTGGAGGAGGGGGTCAAAGGGACGGCTGGGGCCCAGGTCTTGGTGCTGGTCCATTATTTTGGGTTTGCCAATGCCAGCCGGGAGGCGGTGAATTTCTGCCAGAGACACGGCCTCACCTTGCTGGAGGATGGGGCCCACGTACTCCGGATGGCACCCGGTTTGGGGATGGGGGAGCTGCTGGTCTTCAGCCCCAGGAAGCTTCTGGCGGTGCCCGCCGGCGGGGTCCTGGTTTTTCCCCCAAAGCTCAGGGGCTATCTTCCGGAAATGCCCGTGGCGCCCTGGAGGCGGGACATCATTCTCTGGGTGGCCCGGCGCTTGACCCAAAAAATTTTCCTGGCCCTTGGACTTTCCTGGTCCTGGTGGTGGCGCCGCCTCCCCGAGGGCGAGCCGGTTTGCCAGGGCCCCTTTCCGCCGCCCGCGCTGGCAGCTTGCGACCGTTACACCCTGGGGCTCTTGGCCCTGGCCGAGCCCGGTTTAGCGGGTATGGTGTCCAGGCGGCGGCGCAACTATGAAGGGTTGGCGGACTATCTCAAGCGGTTCCCCGGGGTCCGCCCCCTCTTTTCCCAGCTCCCCCCGGAAACCTGCCCCTATGTCTTTCCCTTCCTGATGGACCAGGGGAGCGACCGGGTCATGGCCCGGTTGCAGTCCCGGGGGATCCTGGCCAGCCGTTGGCCCACCCTGCCGCCGGAAGTGCAGGGGGAGCCGGAAAAGCACCGGGTCGCCCTGGAAATCAGGGATCGGCTGCTGCTGCTGCCGGTGCACCAGAGCCTCACTGACCGCCAGGTGGAGTGGATGGGAAACCAGCTGCGGGACGCCCTGGCGGCCATGGGGGCGGGGTCATGAGGCTGGCGCCAGAGAATTTTTCCCAGGAAGAGTGGACCGCCCTGGTGGCCAGGTTCCAGGACCAGAGCCTGATGCAGACCTGGGAGTACGGGGAGGCCAAGGCCCGCACCGGTCCCTGGCAGGCGGTCCGGCTGGCCTTTTGGGAGAAAGACCTGCCGGTGGGAGCCTGCCAGGCCATGGTCCGGCTCCTGCCAATCTGGCGGGGGGGCCTGGTATGGATTAACCAGGGCCCTTTGTGGCGCCCCTGGGAAGGGGAAGGCGACCGCGCCCTGCTGTTTAACATGCTGGCCGAACTGAGAAAATACTGGGTGGAGGAGCGGCGTCTGTATCTGCGCCTGGCCCTGCCCCTGGAACTTGCGGCAGGCGGCGGGGACTTTTTACCTCCGGCAGGATACGCCTGGGTGCCCGGGGCCGGCGGGTGGGCCTCGGCCAGATTGGACCTGTCCCCTGCGGCCGAGGAGCTCCGGGCCGGATTGAGCCAAAACTGGCGGAAACAATTGAGCCGGGCCGAGCGTCAGGGGATTACCGCCCGGGTGGGCCGGTCCCCGGAGCTGTTCGACCGATTCCTAAAAAATTATGGCGCCTTCCTGGGCCGCAAAGGTTGGCAAACCCCCCTGACGGCAGATTTTCTGCGGGAACTCCAGGCCCAGCTGCCCGAGGGGCGCCGCCTGTGGGTGTGCGAGGGCTGGCAAGGAACCGACTGCCTGGGGAGTTTACTGTTGGCGGGCTACGGCGATACCTCGCTGTTCCTGGCCCTGGCCCTGAGCGGCGCCGGACAGGCGGCCCACGGCGGTTTCGTCATCCATTGGCAGGCGGTCTTGGCCATGAAAGCGGCCGGCTTCCGGTGGCTGGACCTGGGAGGCGTGGACCCCCAGCGGACCCCCCCGGGCATCCTGCAGTTCAAATCCGGGCTCAGGGGCAGGCCCTACCAACTGGTGGGAGAGCTGGAGGCGGGCCGGGGGGTCGTCTCCCGGGCCCTCCGCTGGTACATCCGCCGCCGCCACCTGGGGACGGACGGCTAGAAGGGGAAACCATGGGGGAGACCTGGCGCTACCGGGCGGCCGGACCCTGGCTGAGAATCCATCGCCTATGGTGTAAGTGGGCCCCGCCGCCGCCGGGAGCCTTTCGCATCCTGACCCTCCACCACACCCCGCCGGCCCAGCTCCAGGGATTGCGCCGCTTGCTGAACTATCTTTTGGAGGAAAATGGCCTCCTCACGCCCGCGGAGGCGGAATCCAGGTTGGACGCCAGGGTCCAAGGCCCAGAAAAAGGCAGGGTGCCCTATCTGGTAACCTTTGACGACGGCTTTTCGTCCAACCGCAGGGCCGCGGCCGAGGTCCTGGAGCCCCTGGGAGTGAAGGCCGTGTTTTTCCTCTGCCCGGGGCTCATGGATTTTCCCCCGGCGCGGCAACCTGAGGCCATCGCCCACCACATCTGCGAGGGGGTGGTGGCAGCCGGGGAACTTCCCCGGGATATGGCTTTGATGTCCTGGGACGAGGCGGCCTCCCTGTTGGCGGCCGGCCATACCATCGGCTCCCATAGCCTTTCCCACCGGCGCCTGGCCGGACTGGAGCTGGGGGCAAAGGCTCAAGAGGTCGTGACTGCGGCCCGGCTCCTGGAGCAGCGCCTGGGGATCCA
>DASWLF010000234.1:0-1838 GCA_036396255.1 Desulfobaccales bacterium | reverse complement strand
GATCTGCGACCGCCATGGGGCCCTTCGGGTCTATCGCCAGTTGGGGATGAATTGGGCCAAATCGGAAATCGCCCGGTTGGTGCGCCCCCAGGATGTCAAGGGCAGCCTGGCGGAGGTCATCAAGGGAGCCGACGTGTTCATTGGCTTCTCCGCCAAAGGTCTGGTGAGCCGGGAGATGATCGCCAGCATGGCCCCGGCCCCCATCGTTTTTGCCCTGGCCCTGCCGGAGCCGGAAATCAGCGAGGCGGAGGCCAAGGCCGGCGGGGCCGCGGTGGTGGCCACCGGGCTGGCCGACAGCGACAACCAGATCCGGTCCTCCCTGGTGACGCCGGGATTTTTCCGGGGTTGCCTGGACGTGGGGGCCAACCGGGTCAACGTCCAGATGTATCTGGCCGCGGCCCGGGCCCTGGCCGCCATGATTCCCCCGGAAAAATTGGCCCCCCACAATATCATCCCCCGGCAGATGGACTGGCACATTTCCCCGGTGATTGCCGAGGCCGTGGCCCAGGCGGCCCAGGAAAGCGGCGTGGCTCAACTGAGCTCCCAGCTCATCACCCCGGAAAAGATTCATGAACGGGTGGAAAGTTATATTTACGAAGGAGAGCTGGCCTGGCTCCCCTTGGAAGGCCAGGATTACGGGAAGCTCAGCCACGATGAGGAAGCCCTGGAACTGCACCGCCGCTACCAGGGGTGTATCCAGGTCTATGCCAAGGTGCCAATCAAAGACGAGATCATTTACAACCGGCTCTATGCCCCGGGAGCGGTGGCCGAGGTCTGCAGCAAGATCATCCAGGACCCCATGGGGGCGTATGACTATACCTGCAAGAACAACCTGGTGGCCATCGTCACCGATGGCAGCGCGGTGCTGGGGTTCGGGAACCTGGGGCCCCGGGCCGCCCTGCCGGTCATGGAGGGCAAGGCCATCCTGTTCAAAACCTTCGGCGGGGTGGAGGCCTTTCCCATCTGCATCAGCACCCAGGAAACCGACCGGGTGATCGAGGTGGTGGAAAATATCTCCCCGGGTTTCGCGGGGATCAATCTGGAGGATATCTCGTCGCCCCGCTGCTTTGAAATCGAGAACCGGTTGATCGAGAAGCTGGAGATCCCGGTGTTCCACGACGACCAGCACGGCACCGCGGTGGTGGTCCTGGCGGGCTTGACGAACGCCTTGAAGATCGTGGACCGGAAGCTGGCGGAGGTCAAGATCGTGTTTAACGGCGCCGGCGCCTCCGCCATCGCGGTGGCCAAGATTCTCCTGCTGGCCGGGGCGCAGAACCTCATTGTCTGCGACACCACCGGGGTGGTCTACCAGGGCCGGGCCCAGGGGATGAACTTCATCAAGAACGAGTTGGCGGCCATCACCAACCCGGACCGGCTGAAGGGCCGCCTGGCCGACGTTTTGCGGGGGGCCGAAGTCTTCATCGGCCTTTCCGGGCCCGACGCCCTGACCCAGGAGATGGTGCGGTCCATGGCGCCGGACCCCGTGGTCTTTGCCCTGGCCAATCCGGTGCCGGAAATCCACCCCGAAGCCGCCCAGCAGGCGGGCGCGGCGGTGGTGGCCACGGGCCGCTCCGATTTTCCCAACCAGGTGAACAACTGCCTGGCCTTCCCCGGCATCTTCCGGGGCGCCCTGGACATCCGGGCCAGGAATATCAATGACGCCATGAATATTGCCGCGGCCCATGCCATTGCCGGGCTGGTGGGCGACCAGTTGCATCCCGGCTACATCCTGCCGGGAGCCATGGATTTCCGGGTGCCGCCGGCGGTGGCCGAGGCCGTGGCCCGGGCCGCCATGGCCACCGGCTCCGCCCGCATTCAGATTGAGCCGGAAAGGGTGG
>DASWLF010000233.1:0-3866 GCA_036396255.1 Desulfobaccales bacterium | reverse complement strand
GGAGTTTGAGGGGAGGGCGGGGGACTTGCTGTCCCCCGGCCCTCCCCTCAACAAGCCCTATGAGTATGAGCTCCCGCCGCAATATTCGTCTGCTTCTGGAATATGATGGTACTCGCTATCATGGCTGGCAGCGCCAGCGGGACCAGCTCTCCATTCAGCAGGTCCTGGAAGAGTCTCTCAAGCGGCTCACCGGGGAGGAAGTCAGGCTCACCGGCTCCGGCCGCACCGATGCCGGGGTCCACGCCCTGGGCCAGGTGGCCAACTTCCACACCTCAGGTCACCTCCCCCTGAAGGCTTTCCGGGGCGGTTTGAACTCCCTGCTCCCCTGGGACCTGGCGATCCTGGAGGCGGCGGAAGCGCCGCCCGATTTCCACGCCCGGAAATCGGCCCGGGCCAAGACCTACGAATACCGCATCCTCAACCGCCGGGTGCGCTCGCCCCTGCACCACCGCTACGGCTGGTGGCTGGCCGCCCCTTTGGACCTGGAGGCCATGGCCGCGGCGGCCGCGGCCCTGCCGGGGAAACACGATTTTTCCGCCTTTAGGGCCTCAGGCAGCGGCAACCTGAATCCGGTACGGCAGGTTTTGACGGCCCGCTGGCAAACCCACCCCGGGGGTTGGCTGCGTTTTACCGTCAGCGCCACCGGGTTTCTCCGGGGCATGGTGCGGAGCCTGGTGGGCACCATGGTGGAAATCGGCCGGGGAAAGGACTCACCGGCAAAACTGGCAGAGTTGCTGCTCAGCGGCCAGCGCCACCTGGCGGGACCCACGGCCCCACCCCAGGGACTGTACCTGGTGGAAGTGGTTTACTGACAGTTTTCTGTTTCATGTTTTATGTGAAAACCTTTGCAAAGTAGATTTTGTCGTTGCGGCTGATTAAGGCAGCAGGTCATTTAGCGGTAGGCTCCAGCAGTGACAAAAGGAGCGCAAAATCCTGTCAGATACGTCAATTGATGGCAAACAGAAAACAGAAAACGGAAAACCAAAACTGAGGCTTTTATGAAAACCAAGAGACCAGGACTTCTTAAAGAGTCCCAAGAGAAGGCGGAACTGAACATCCTGCAGGCCATTGAGCTGGCCATCTCCCATGAGCTGGAGGCCCGGAAGGCTTACCTGGCCCTGGCCCAGGATACCGAAGACGAAGAGCTGAAACGCCTCCTGCGGGAAATCGCCGCGGAGGAAGCCGGCCATGAAGCATCCCTGCGCAGCCGGCTGCGCCTCTATGAAGAGAAGCACCTCCTCCGGGACACCATCTCCCGGTACGTCAGCCCGGAGATGTGTGAGAAGATCCTGAAGAATCCGGCCCTGCTGCAACTGGGGGGGCGGCGGCAGCAGGTGACGGTGCTCTTTGCCGACATCAAGAGTTTCACCGCCATGTCCGAGACCATGGCCCCGGAAGCGGTGGTGGAGGTTCTCAACACCTACTTCACGGAGATGGTGGACCTGGTCTTCAAGCACCAGGGGACCCTGGATAAATATGTGGGCGACGCCCTGATGGCGGTCTTCGGGGTGCCGGTGCCCTTGCCCCACGCCGCCACCCGGGCGGTGGAGTGCGCCCTGGCCATGCAGCGCCGCCTGACCCGCATGCGGGCAGAGGGGCGCACCCCCGTCCAGGGGGTGCGCATCGGCATCAACACCGGGGAGGCCATTGTCGGCAACATCGGCTCCGATAAGCGCATGGACTTCACCGTCATCGGCGATGCGGTGAACGTGGCGGCCCGGCTCCAGGAACTGGCCAAGGAACTGGAGGCCGACACCCTCATCAGCGAGAGCACTTATCAGGAGGTGACCGGGAGGTTCAACCTGGTTCCCGAGGAGGCGGTAGTTTTACGGGGCCGCAAAGAGGCGACGCGCCTCTATCGATTACTGTCATAGTCAGATTACAAGCGGGTCAGAAGGCTGGGGCGGCAAAAAAAGGACTTCGTGAAAAATATTATTGACAAGGCTTGAGAGATGGATTATTGTGAGATTCTGGATGGAATGTGAATTTTTTCACATTTTTTTGTTTAGAGCAAATCTTTAGCCGAAAAGGGGAGGTAATATGGAATTAATCGGTCACGGCGGTAAACCCCTGGTAGAAAGGGTTATCACCGATAAGGCGGAAGCCAAGAAGAAGATCGCGGGCCTTAAAACCATGCCGGCATCCCGGCAGATGGCCACCGAGGCCATCGGCATCGCTTACGGCTTTTTCTCACCAATCCAAGGCTTCATGAAAAAGGCGGATGTGGCGGCCACTTGCAAGAAGATGGAATTGGTCGACGGCACCGTCTGGAGCATCCCCATTGTTTATGACATTTCGGACAAGGAAATCGCTGACTACGGCATCAAACAAGGTGACAGCGTCCTCCTGACCTTCGACGGCAATCCTCTGGCCATCTTCGACATCGAGGAGATCTATACATACAATAAAGATGAAATAGCTCAGGAAGTGTATGGCACCAAAGAGGAAAAGCATCCCGGGGTAGCCCGGACCTACGCCTACAAAGACAAGTTCCTGGGCGGCAAGATCACCCTGGTCAACCCCCCCAAGGTGCGGGAACCCTTCACTCCCTACTTCCTGACCTGCAGACAGCACCGGGCAAAGTTCGCGGAAAGGGGATGGCAGCGCATTGTAGCCCACCAGACCCGGAACGTGCCCCACTCCGGCCACGAATGGCTCATGAAACATGCCTACATCGCCGCCCACGGGGACCTGCCGGTGGAGCAGCAGGAATCACTCGAAGGCAAGGCCATTTCCGGCGTCCTGGTCAACTGCATCGTGGGAGAGAAGCGCGTCGGTGACTACATCGACGAGGCCATCGTGCTGACCCAGGATGAGTTACGCAAGTCCGGCTATTTCCGGAATGATATCCACATGGTGACTATGACCTTCTGGGACATGCGGTATGCCGGACCCCGGGAAGCGGTGCACCACGCCATCATCCGCACCAACCTGGGCCTCACCCACCACATGTTCGGCCGGGACCACGCGGGCGTGGGCACCTACTATCATTCCTATCAAGCCCATCACCTGCTCATGAGCATCCCCAAAGAAAAATTAAACATCACCCCCATATATGTCCTGGAATGGGCCTTCTGCCCCCACTGCGGCGAGGTTACCTGCATCGGCCTGTGCGGGCATCACAAGGAGCTGCAGAAATTCAGCGGCACCAAGATCCGGTCGATTATCATGGACGAAGTGAAGCCCACCCGGCTGATCTTCCGGCCCGAGGTCTTTGACGTGGTCATGGACTCCGCCAAGAAATATGGCTTCGGCTCCCCCTTTGTCACCAAGGATTACCTGGCCAAGGCCAAGCCCGCCTTTAGTATTGACCCTCTATAATGTGAGGGACTTAATCGGGGACGACCTCTAAACTGAGCAATGAACTGAAGGCACCTGCCTGAGACCAAAGATAGGAGGAAAGGATATGGCTGAGACTTTTCCCATCAATATATGGATCAACGAGGAGCGGTTTAAAGCCCTGCAAGAAGCTGGCCTAGGGTCTTTGCTGAAAGAGGAGTTGGCCGGCATGAAGGTTCTCATCGTTCCCTGCAACGAACCGCAGCGGGATAAGGTCCTGAAGCTCTTCCCCATGGCCAAATATGATGCGGCCACCACCAAGAGCATCGAGCTTCTGCCCAAGAGCGTCAAGGACAAAATCTACGATATGGCGGTGAAAAGGAAGACCCTGAATGTGATGGACGAATTTATCAAAGAAGTTGAAAAAGGTTGATGCCTTCTGGAACGGCAAGTTGGGTAACGGGGGCGGAAAGCCGTGCCGCTTCCCTACCTTGGAGAATAACGATAACTGTTTAACTCAAAGAGGAGGTTTGACGTTATGCCGAGTTTCGTAATCGCGGAAAAATGTGACGGCTGCAAAGCCCTGG
>DASWLF010000232.1:0-2336 GCA_036396255.1 Desulfobaccales bacterium | reverse complement strand
GCCTTGGCGATGCCGGCGATGCCGTCGATGGGGGAGGTGATCTTAGTGAAGCTGAGATCAATGTCGGCTTTGCTTACCGCAGCCTTGGAGGCCTGCACTGCGGCCCGGGCTGAAGCCTCCCGGCCGATGGCGTCGTCCAGGTCCTTTTTGCTCACCGCATTCACCGCCGCCAGAGGCCTGATCTTCTCCAAATTGGCCTTGGCGGTGTACATCTGGCCTTCGCTGATGGCCAATTGCCCTTTCGCCTGCTCCAGGGCCGCCTGGAAAGGCCGGGGGTCGATCTCGAAAAGGACTTTACCCTTCTTCACCACCGAGCCTTCCTGATAGTTTTGCTTGATGAGATAACCCTGGACCTGGGCGTTGATCTTGGCGTTCACCAGGCCGTCGGTGGTGCCCACCCACTCCCGCACGATGGGCACGTCCTTGACGATCACCTCCACGACTTCCACGGGGGGCGCAAGCGGCCCGGCCACCTTCTGTTCGCCGCAGCCCGTTAGGAGAAACGAAGATAAGCAGGCTGCCGCCACCAGAGGAGCCAGAGCCAATATTCGGGGAAACCAGATATTACGATGTGGATTCATAAGCGGAGACCTCGCTCTCAAAAATACATTTATTAAAAAGCCCCGGGGATTATTGCCGTTAAAGAAGGCTCCATGCATGAACGCCCTTTCTGATCCTGAAAATTTTAGGGTTTTTCTTTTTGGTGCAAAATTGCCAAAGACACCAGCCAGGCCAGGACGATGGCTGGATAGAGCTGCCCCACCAGGGCCTCCAGAATAACCAGGGTGCGGGCCACCGGGTGAACCGCCGTGATATCACCGTATCCGGTAGTAGTAAGAGTGACGAAACTGAAGTACGTCAGCTCTTGCCGGAGCGTATTCGGATTGCCGGCGGTCAGGCCTTCCGGCAGGCGGAAAGCCTGGGGGATAGTCAAGGCTACTACCTGATAAGTGAAGGCCCACATCGCCCCCAAGAGGAGGTAGATCAGGATGGCGCCGCGAATCCGGTGGGCCGTCACCGGACCGTCCCGAAAAACCTGGGCGATTACCACGGCCAACAGAATCCCCAAATAAATCAAGCTGAGGCCGTTTGTCAGGACAGCCAGGCCTTCCACTATCCGGAATTCCTCCGCCCAACTGAGGGCCAGGCTGGCGACCGCCAGGACGATAACAAAAAAGCTCAACCACCTCTTTTTGAACGTGGTCAATACCCCGGCAACAATAATGAGAGAGAAAAAGATATGGGCCACCAATCTGCCGAACCAGAACTCACCCATGGAATTCAGGACGATGAAATATCCCAGGGAAAAAATAAGGAGGCTCGTGAGGCCGGTTTCATCGGCCCAAAAATGCCGGGGATGGAGTCTGAGTCGCTTCATAATGCCAATTTTCCCGGTCGATGGCTGCCGCCGTACCCCGGTTGTTGTCGGGAGAACCTGGCTGACCTGGCACTACACCTTGATGTCTGCTGCATCCTTTTCTTGCCTCCAACGGCCATGACTGCTGCCGCAAACATCTTCAGCCATTGCACGGCGCGGTTAACGGCGGATGAAAGCGCCGTCCGCTGAACCCAATGTTAGCTGGTGGTGCTCCTCAGCCCCCGGCACGGTGCCAAGGGCTGAGTGCCATTGCTCATCAACCCCCAGCCGAACTTGCCGGCTCCGGCTGCTCGAACGGATCCTTGGACGGCGGTACGGCCGGCTTAGCGGGCTTGGTTCCCGGCATCATTTCGAAGTCCGGGGTGAACTGTACCAGGATGGCCTTGAGCTGATCGAAAGGCTTGCGATCTCCCTCGAACTTCGCCTTGCCCTCGGCAATCAGGTTGTCGAAGGTGGCCTTGCCGCCCATCACCGTTTCGAGGTCGGTGCGATTGACCGTGATGGTCAGGTCCGGGTTCTTCGCCTGCTGGCCCTTGATGTTGGTGAGCGCCGAATTGCTCATCTCCACCACGAACTTCTCTCTGTTGTCGGGCGTGACCAGGTTGATGACAAACTTCAGGCCCTCGGCCTTCTTGCTGTCCATACGGATTCCGATGAAATCAAGCCAGAGGTCGGTCGACATCGCGCGGATTGTATCCGGCCCGGTGCTCTTGGGCGGCACTCCGCCCGGAATCCCCGAGCGGAGCTCATAGGCCGCCGCGAGGAAGCTGTTGCGCACGCTCGGGCTTTCCTTCTGGTAGCCGATCTGCTCGAAGACGTCCGCCAGCAGATCCTTGGCCGCCTGGTTCTGGGGCTGGGCGTAGACGAGCTTGTTGAGGATCTCCGTGGCATGCCGGTACTTGCCCTGGTCGTAGAGTTCCTTGCCCTTGGCCATGATCTTCTTGGCGCCGCCCATCAT
>DASWLF010000231.1:0-14243 GCA_036396255.1 Desulfobaccales bacterium | reverse complement strand
TAAACTCCTGTTGGAAAAGTTCTTCAAACTCCCTCTCCCCCTTCGAGGAAGATGGTTGGGGAGAGGGGGGATAAAATCACTTTCTGGTCACGTTAATGAATAAATTATCGGAAATGTATGAAACCGGGCACTCAGCTCGGGAACCAGAAAAAATCTAGGGTGTGCCGTGCACGCCTAACTAAGGCGGCCACGGGCCGCCCTATGTTCCCGCTAAGAATTGGTGGCACCGGCGTCCCGCCTGGGCTTTGCCGGGTGCGCCCCGGCTCACCCTCAATGGCGGGCAATGCCCGCTCCAAGGCTTTATTTCATCACCCAAACTCCAGAAAATTATAGGGCGTGCCGTGCACGCCTATCTACGGCGGCCACGGGCCGCCCTATGTTCCTGATTAGTTGTCCCTAATTATAGGATTTGAGTCAAATCCCGAAACGCCCATGCCGGCATGTTCAAATTTCCCCAATAACCTAAGGCCGCCATGGTTAGTTAATACGCCGGTGCCGCCGGGGGAGCAAGCAGATTTTTAGTTTCGCGACAAAAAACTCCTTGACTAACCTTGCCTGCCTGGGTATAAAAGTTCGAGGTTGTACCAAAAAGCACAAGGAGTCGGCGTTGGAAATTCCGGAGGCCTTGAGCGATTTCTGGTTTGTCCTGGTATACCTGGTGGCGGCGGCTCTGTTCGCCCTGGGTCCCATCATTCTCGCCTACCTGATCGCCCCCCGCAGCTACGGCGCCGCCAAAGACGCCATTTACGAATGCGGCATGCCCACCATGGGGAGCGCCTGGATCCAGGTGGCGGTGATCTACTACCTCTTCGCCTTACTGTTCCTGGCCTTTGACGTGGACGTGCTTTTCCTCTTCCCGGTGCTGCTGGCCTACGGCAAGGGTTACGTCTGGCGGGACTTTATAGAAATCACCATCTTCATAGGCATTCTCTCCCTCGTGATCGTCTATGCCTGGTGTAGAGGAGTTTTCATTTGGAAACGAAAACAGGTGAACCCCTAATCCGGTTTGGCCTCCTCACCGAGGCCCTGAACCTGGCCCGGGCCAATTCGCTCTGGCCCCTGACCTTCGGGTTGGCCTGCTGCGCCATTGAGATGATGGCGGCGGGTATGGCTCGCTTCGATCTGGACCGTTTCGGGGCCGGGGTGTTCCGGCCCTCCCCCCGGCAGTCGGACCTGATGATCGTGGCAGGCACCATCTCCAAGAAGATGGGTCCCGCGGTGGTGCGGCTCTACGAACAGATGCCGGCCCCCAAGTGGGTCATCGCCATGGGCAACTGCGCCATCTCCGGCGGGCCATTCTACTATCCCACCCAGTACGCCATCATCCCCGGCGCCGACCTCATCATCCCGGTGGACGTCTACATCCCGGGGTGCCCGCCCCGGCCCGAAGCCATCATCGAGAGCATCCTGCTCCTGGAAGAGAAGATCACCAACCGGGGTCGACTCAGGAAGTTCAGACAAGATGTTAATAGATAAGATTAAACAAGCACTGGCTCCCCTGAACCTGGAAGTCTCAGACGGCGACTACGCCAAGACCGGCTGCCACCTTGCGGTGGCGGCCCAGCCCGACCAGATTCAGGGCGTCGCCCAGGCCATGTTGGACGAGGGTTGCTTCCTGGCGTCCCTCACCGCGGTGGACCTGAGGGAATCATTCGACCTGGTCTACCACTTCGCCAATTTCTCCGAGCTCTGCCGCACCGTGGTCCACGTGCCCCTGGGCAAGAAGAAAGGCATGCCCAGCCTCTCCGCCATCTATCCCGGGGCCGACTGGTACGAGCGGGAAGTCTTCGACCTGTTCGGCATCCACTTCTTCGGGCACCCCAATTTGAAGCGCCTGCTGCTGCCGGAAGATGCCGATTTCCACCCCTTATTGAAAGATTTCGGAGCACCCGAGAGCAATGATTGAGTTCAGCCTGGAAGAAAAGACCTACACCCTGAACCTGGGTCCGCAGCACCCCAGCACCCACGGGGTCTTAAGGGTGCTGCTGGAGATGGAAGGCGAGTTCATCACCAAGGCGGAGCCGGTCATCGGTTACGGTCACCGGGGCCACGAGCACATGGCCGAGAACCGCAACTACCTGCAGTTTCTGCCCAACATGGGCCGGGTGGACTATCTCCACGCCCTGGCTTTCAACCAGGGCTACTGCATGGCGGTGGAAAAGCTCATCGGGTTGGTGGTGCCCGAGCGCGGCGAGTTCATCCGGGTCATCACCGCCGAACTCAACCGCATCTCGTCCCACCTCGTGTGGGTGGGGGCCTACCTCCTGGACCTGGGCGCCTTCACCCCCATCCTTTACTGCTTCGATGACCGGGAAAACCTCCTGGACTTGCTGGACCGGATCACCGGCTCCCGCCTCACCTATTGCTTTTTCCGGCCCGGCGGGGTGCCCCAGGACCTGGACGACGAGTTCATCACCGGCACCCGGGCCTTCATCAAGCGGTTGCGCACCCGGTTCAAGGACTACGACAACCTGGTGACCAAAAACGTCATTTTCATCAACCGGACCAAGAACGTGGGCGTCATCACCAAAGACCAGTGCGTCAAGTACGGACTCACCGGCCCCATGGTGCGGGGCAGCGGCATCGCCTACGACATCCGGAAGAGCGAGCCCTATTCCGCCTATCCGCAGTTCGACTTTGTGATTCCCATCGGGGATAAGGGCGACATCCTGGACCGCTACGTGGTGCGGGTGCGGGAGATGGAGCAGAGCCTGCGCATCATCGAGCAGGCCCTGGACCAGCTCCCCAACGGCCCCATCATGGCGGAGAAGGTGCCCAAGCGGTTAAAACCCGCGGCCGGCGAAGTCTACCAGGCGGTGGAGACGGCCCGGGGCGAGTTCGGCTGCTACATCGTCAGCCAGGGCGACATCAAGCCCTACCGCATCAAACTGCGGGTGCCGTCCTTCGGCAACCTGAGCATCCTGCCGGAGCTGGCGGTGGACACCCTGGTGGCCGACCTGGTGGCCATCCTGGGCTCCATCGACGTGGTGGTGCCGGAAATCGACCGATAACTCGGATTAAGAGCGCGACTTATGGAACTGCTGGCGCAATTCTTGGGAATCGAAGGGGCCCGGATGATCGTGGGCCTCATCGCGGTCATCGCCCTGGTCTCGGTGAACGCCTTGTTTCTCATCTGGATGGAGCGGAAAGTGGCGGCCCACATGCAGCTCCGGCCCGGCCCCATGGAAGTGGGGCCCCACGGCGCCATCCAGACGGTGGCCGACGCCCTGAAGCTCATGGGCAAAGAGCTCATCACCCCGGATGAGGTGGACAAGCCCATCTTCTGGCTGGCCCCCATCGTGGTCTTCCTGCCGGTGCTGCTCTCATTTCTGGTGGTCCCCTTCTCGCAAAGTTGGATCATCAGGGACATGAACGTGGGCATCGTCCTGATCCTGGCCTTCTCCACCCTGTCGGTGCTGGCCATCTTGATGGCGGGCTGGGCCTCCAACAACAAGTATGCGGTCTTGGGGGCCATCCGCTCGGTGGCGCAGAACATCGCCTATGAAATCCCCCTGCTGATCACGGTCATGAGCATCATCCTCATGGTGGGGTCCTTTAAGCTCAGCGACATCGTGGCGGCCCAGAGCCAATACTGGTACGTGCTGCTGCAGCCCCTGGCCTTTATCATTTATATTACCTGCGCCACCGCGGAGACCAACCGGGCGCCCTTCGACCTGCCGGAGGCCGAATCCGAGCTGGTGGCCGGTTTCCACACGGAATATAGCGGCATGCGCTTCGCCCTGTTCTTCCTGGCGGAGTACACCAACATGTTCATCGCTTCGGCCATTGCCACCGTGTTGTTCCTGGGCGGCTGGCACGGCCCTTTCCTGCCCGGGGTCATCTGGTTCCTGCTCAAGGTCTACGCCCTCATCTTCCTGATGATGTGGTTCCGCTGGACCTTCCCCCGGGTGCGCTTCGACCAGTTGATCACCTTTGCCTGGAAGATCCTGATCCCATTGGCCTTCGCCAATCTGCTCATAACCGCTTTGGTCCTGAAACTCAGATGAGGTGGCAGGTCTTTTTTGCCGGAACTAAGGTTGGATTGCGATGATTAATTATTTCAAAGAGATCGCGGTGGGATTTTACAGTCTGCTGGCGGGCATGGCGGTCACCATCCGCTATTTCGTCAAACCCATCGTCACTGTCCAATACCCGCGGCAACAGCTCACCATGTCCCCCCGGTACCGGGGTCATATCGAGCTGCTCATCGACCCGGAAACCGGCACCCACCGGTGCATCGCCTGCGAGATGTGCGCCCGCATCTGCCCCTCCCAGCTAATCCAGGTGGAGGGGGTGAAGCTGGAGCCCAAGAAGAAGGTGCCCCTCAAGTACGTCATCGAATACTACTACTGCAGCCTCTGCGGGCTGTGCCTGGAATCCTGCCCCACCAACGCCCTGCAGTGGTCCAAGGAGTACCTGCTGGCCAACTTCCACCGGGAGGACTCGGTCTACGATATCCTGGTGCGGCTGCAGGAGCAGCAGCGGGCCGCGGGCCTGCCCGTGACTCCGATACCGGAGCCGCCCACCGAGGAGCAACTGGCCGAGATGGCCGCCAAAGAAGCCCAACTTGCCGAAGCCAAGGCGAAAGCCGCGGCGAAAAAGGCGGCCGCGGCCGAAGCACCGGCGGCAGAAGCGCCGGCAGCCGAAGCACCCGCGGCAGAAGCACCGGCGGCCGAAGCCAAGCCCGCCGAGGCTCCGGCGGCAGAGGCGAAACCTGCCGAGGCGCCCGCTGAAGAGGTCAAAGAATGAACTGGTTAAGCTCTTTATTCTCTCCCCAGGCAGTGGCCACCGTGGCCTTCCTGATGGTGGTGGCGCTCACCATCGTGGGCGCCCTCATCGCGGTGGCGGCCCGCAACATCTTCCATAATGTGCTGGGGCTGGCGGCGTCGCTGCTGGGAGTGTCCGGTCTCTTTCTGTATCTTAACAGCCCCTTCGTGGCCCTGATGGAAATCCTGATTTACGTTGGGGCCATCTGCATCGCCATCTGCTTTGCCATCATGCTGTCCGAGCCGCTCCACCTGCCCCGGCCGCCCCGGAGTATGACCAAGCTCCTGGGCGCGGCGCTGGGGGCCGGCGCGGTCTTTGTCTTCCTGGCCCTGCTGGTCAAGAAGACCAAATGGATCCCGGCCCCGGAGCGGAGCAACGACTGGTCCGTCACCACCATCGGCCACTATCTGCTCACCAATTACGCCCTGATCTTCGAACTGGTCTCCCTGCTGCTGCTGGTGGCCATGCTGGGCGCCATCGTCACGGCCCGGGGCGGCCGCGGCAAATCTTAAAGGAGAGCTTTGCCAAAATGGGGTTGATTAGGAAAATGAAGCCTCCGAGGGATATTGAGAAATCCCCCCTAACCCCCCTTTGCCAAAGGGGGGAATTAAGAAAGCGCCCAGTGTCGATAGATTGGCTTTAGAAAGTCCCCCTTTGAAAAAGGGGGATTTAGGGGGATTTTTAAAGACTTGCACCAATTAGCTTCATTGAATGCTTTTTCAGAGCTTTGCTAAAGAGGTCTTGAAGATGCTCTTGTTCAACCAATTGCAGACCTACCTCTACCTGGCCCTGGTGCTGTTCGCCATCGGCCTCTACGGGGTGCTGGCCCGGCGGAACCTCATCGCGGTGCTGATCTCGGTGGAGCTGATCCTGAACGCCGCCAGCATCAATTTCATGGCCTTCAACCGCTTCTTGGCCCCCCATCCGGCCGTGGGCCAGGTCATCACCCTGTTCATCATGGCGGTGGCCGCGGCGGAAGCCGCCATCGCCTTGAGCATCATCATCGCCGTGTACCGTAAACTGAAATCCGTCAACATCGAACAAGCCACCGAGCTTAGGGGTTGATCATGGGCTCGCTTGATTGTCCTTTCCTGGTTTGTTTACTGATAGTGGCGCTGCCGCTGCTGTCTTTCGCGGTTATCATGATCTTTACCGTGAACCGGCCCAAACTCTCGTTGGCCATTTCTCTCACCTGCTCCACCATTCCCATGCTCCTGGCCTGGGGCCTGTTCTATCTGTTGAGGGCCACCACCATGGCCAAGCCCCTCATCACCCAGGTCAATTGGCTGGTGTCGGACACGGTGGTGGTGCCTTTCGGCTTTCTGCTGGACCCGGTGAGTCTCTTGATGGTGGCCCTCGTGGCCACCATCAGCTGGCTCATCCAGATTTATTCCATCGGCTACATGGGGGGAGACCCGGGTTTCGCCCGCTACTACGCCGACCTGTCGCTGTTCGCCATGTCCATGTTGAGCCTGGTGATCTCCAGCGGCATGCTCCAGCTCTTCGTCTCCTGGGAGTTGGTGGGCCTGTCCTCCTACCTGCTCATCGGTTTCTGGTATGAAAAATTCTCCGCCTCCGAAGCCGGCAAGAAGGCCTTCGTGGTCACCCGCTTCGGGGACATCGGTTTCTTTATGGGCCTGGTGTTCCTCACCTACTTCATGAAGGACATCAACTTTTTCGGTCTGGGCATTGCCGACATCAACGGCGTCGCCATCGCGAGCAAGCTCACCGGGCCTCAGATCACCCTGTGCGCCCTGTTGATTTTCTGCGGCGTCTGCGGCAAGAGCGCCCAGTTCCCCATTCACGTCTGGCTGCCGGACGCCATGGAGGGCCCCACCCCGGTGTCGGCCCTGCTGCATTCCGCCACCATGGTGGCCGCGGGCGTTTACCTTTTGACCCGCATCTTTCCCTTCTTTGCCGCGTCGGCCACGGCCATGTCGGTGGTGCTGGTCATCGCCACCATCACCCTGCTGTTAAGCTCCACCATCGGCATGGTGGCCCGGGACATCAAGCAGGTCTGGGCCTATTCCACCGTGAGCCAATTGGGCTTCATGGCCATGGGCCTGGCGGCCGCCGCCCTGGGGGGCGGCACCATGTTCGCCGGGTACTACCACCTCACCACCCACGCAGCCTTTAAGGCCCTGCTCTTTCTCTGCGCCGGGGTGTTCATTCACCACTTCGGGACCAACGACTTTTTCGTCATGAGCAAGGACGGCGGGCGCAAGCTGGCCATTCCCATGGTCACCGTGGTCATCGGCGCCCTGGCTTTGTCCGGGATCTTTCCCTTTTCCGGGTTCTTCAGCAAGGAGGCCATCCTGGGCCAACTCTGGCACCTGGACAACAAATTGTGGGTAGCCCTGGGCCTTTTCGGGGCCTTCCTCACCGCCTACTACACCTTCCGGGTGATCTTCGTGCTGCTGTTTCCCCGGCCTGATGACCACCCCGTTTGGGGCACGTATTACGTCCGGGAAGCCGGGGGCCACGGTCATGCTTCCCCTGGCCACGAGGAGGCCCATGAGGAGGAAGCCCACGGCGCCTCCGGCCATACAACTGGCCACGGCCATGAGGAACACCACGGGGTGCCCTGGGTGATGTCCTTCCCCTTGCTGGTGCTGGCCGGTTTTACCCTGGTCCTGGGCTTCCTGCAAGCGCCTCTGGAAAAGTTCCTCCTGGGGGAATCCCACCCCCATGAAATGAACTATCTCCTGCTGATCCTGGCGGTGGGCGCGGCCCTCTCCGGCATCGGCCTGGCCTGGCTGGACTGGGGGGCCAAAAACGCCACCTGGCAGGGCTTCATCAAGAAGACCCCGGCCCTGGAGAATTTTTTCATCCAGAAGTGGTACATGGACCATTTCTGGCGCTGGTTCCTCAACACCTTCATCTACGGCATGTTCTCCAAGTGGTTCACTTACAACGACCGGCGGGTGGTGGACGGCGGGGTGGACGCGGTGGCCTTCTCCACCATCGGCAGCGGCCGCCTCTTGTCCTTTATCCAAACCGCCTTTTTGCAGTACAACCTGCTGTTCATGGTTCTGGTCCTGGCTGGCGTCGGGATATATCTCTTGATGGGTCGCTGATATGACCGAACATACTGCAACTTTCCCGTATTTGAGCTGCATGCTGCTGGCTCCGCCGCTGGGCCTGCTCATCCTCCTTTTCCTGAAGGAGGAGCAGAAGTTCCTGATCCGGGCCGTGTCCCTGGTGTCGGCGGGCATCACTCTGGGTCTGGCCATCTTCACCTTCGTGACCTACGACAAGGCCCTGGGAGGCCTGCAGTTCGTCGAGAAGTACGAATGGGTGAAGACCTTCGGCATCACCTACTTCGTAGGGGTGGAGGGCCTGAACGCCCCGCTCCTGCTGCTCACCGGTATCGTCATCTTCACCGGGGTGCTCACCATGTGGGAGCTGCAGGAACGGGTGAAGGAGTACTTCATCTGGATGCTGGCCCTGGTCACCGGGGTGTTCGGCGTCTTCATGTCCTACGACATGTTCTTCTTCTTCCTGTTCTACGAGATCGCGGTGGTGCCCATGTACATCCTCATCCTGGTCTGGGGCTCCACCCGCAAAGAATACGCCGCCATGAAGCTGACGCTGTACCTCATGGCGGGCAGCGGTCTCATCATCCCCGGCATCCTGCTGCTGTACTCCACCTCCGGCCTCTATACCTTCAACATGTTGCAGCTGCATGCGGCCCATTTCTCGCCCTGGATCCAGAAGGTGGCCTTCATCATGCTGTTCTTCGGATTCGGGGTGCTGGCCGCGGTCTGGCCGTTCCACACCTGGTCGCCGGTGGGCCACGTGGCGGCGCCCACCGCGGTGAGCATGCTGCACGCCGGCGTGTTGATGAAGCTGGGGTCCTTCGCGATCCTCCGGGTGGCCATGTTTCTCTGCCCCGAGGGCTTTCAATACTGGGCCCAGCTCATGGCGCTCCTGGCCACCACCGGCATCGTCTACGGGGTCTTCGTGGGGCTGGCCCAGACCGACTTGAAATACGTCATCGGCTACTCTTCGGTGTCCCACATGGGCATCGTTTGCCTGGGGCTGGCCACCGGCACGGTGGACGGCCTCAACGGCAGCGTCTTCCAGATGTTCGCCCACGGCATCATGACGGCCCTCTTCTTCTCCTCGGTGGGCTATATCTACGACCGCACCCACACCCGGGACATCCATGAGCTGGGCGGCTTCTCCAAGATCATGCCGGTGGCTTCGGCCTTCTTCATCACCGCGGCGTTGTGCGGCGCCGGCGTCCCCGGCATGGCCAGTTTCTGGGCCGAACTGCTGGTCTTCATCGCCACCTTCAAAGTCTTCCCGGTGCAGGCCCTGCTGGCCATCGCCGCCCTGGTGGTGGGGGCCCTGTTCGCCCTCAGGGTGGTGCAGAACAGCTTTTTCAACGCACCCAACCCCAAGTTCGTGCACTTTGAGGACGTCAGCCCCTTCCTGGGCCTGCCCCGCATGATCCTCATCGGCGCCCTGTTTCTGTTCGGGTTTTTCCCGCAGTTTATGGTGAGCATGATTAAAACCTCGGTCGTACCGTTTCTCCAGGGAATGTAACCATGAACTTGATGCTCTTCGGACCGGAACTCTACTATCTGGGCATAGCCCTGGTATTCTTCTGCCTTTCCTTGAGGCGGGTGCCCCAGGTGCAGTTGGATTACCAGATTGCCCTGGGGCTGTCAGGGGTGGGGGTGCTGCTCACCGCCTACTGCCTGTTCCAGCAGGGGGACTTGTTCTTCAAAGCCTACCGGGTGGACCTGTTCAGCCAGATCTTCAAGTTCGCCCTGGCCCTGGGCCTGTTCCTGGTGCTGACCATCTCCCATAACCTGGCCCAGATCGAGGAACGCTACCACGCGGAGTTCTATCTCTTTCTCACCACCACCACCATCGGCATGATGATGCTGGTGTCTTCGGTGGAGCTCCTCACCATTTACGTGTCCCTGGAGCTTTCCTCCTACTCGTTGTACATCCTGGTGCCCCTCAGGCGGGGCGACGGCATCGACGTGGAGGCGGGCATCAAGTACCTGTTCATCGGCGCGGTGTCCTCGGGCTTCATGCTCTTCGGGTTGAGCTACATCTTCGGGGCCACCGGCACCACCTATCTCTCCGAGATCATGCCCCGGCTCTCCCAGCTGGTTCAGAGCCCGGTGGGCCTGGTGGGACTGCTGCTGACCATGGCGGGCTTTTTCTTCAAGCTCTCGGTGTTCCCGTTCCATTTCTGGGCCCCGGACGTGTACCAGGGGGCGGCCAACCAGGTCACCACCTTCATCGCCACGGCCTCCAAGGCCGCGGCGGTGGCCTTGCTGCTGCGCCTGGCGGCCCTGGGCACCGCTTACGGCTACGGCTTCACCCAGGCCCTGGTCGTCCTGTCCATCGCCTCCATGACCCTGGGCAACCTGGTGGCCATCATCCAGCGAGACTTCAAACGGATGCTGGCCTACTCCTCCATCGCCCATGCCGGCTATTTTCTCATGGGCGTTCTCACCATGCAGGAGTCCGGCTATATCGGTTCCATTTATTACGCCCTGGCTTACCTGGTGATGAATTTCACCGTCTTCATGGTGCTCTCGGAGGTGGCCACCGACGGCCGGGACCTGAAGATCGCCGAGCTGGCGGGGCTGCACCGCCGCAGTCCCCTCTTGAGCATGAGCCTGATCCTGGGGATCTTCGCCCTGGCCGGCGTGCCGCCTTCCATCGGCTTCACCGGCAAGCTGCTGATCTTCACCTCAGCCATGAACCAGGGGTACTTCTGGCTGGTCTTGATCGGCGCGGTGAACGGCACCGTATCCCTTTATTACTATCTCAAAGTGATCTACGCCGCTTATTTCATCGACGACCCGGGACTGCCGCCGGTTAAGCTGAGCCTGCCCATCCGGCTGCTGAACTACGCCATGGCCGCCATCATCATCGGTTTCGGGGTCTTCCCGGACCGCATCGTGGAGCTGGCCAAGGCCGCGGTGAAGTCGGTATTGTAGTTTCGAGTTTTTAGGTTTCGAGTTAATAAACCAAAGCCGCCCTGCCGTGAGGTAAGGCGGCTTTATGGTTCTGTGAATCTAACCAGCCTTCACAGACCGGGCTACTAATACCGGGTTGGGTTCAAATGGTGGTTTTGGTAGCCGCAGGCTTTAGCCTGCGCCGCCCAGGCGAGGCGCCTGGGCCACCAAGAAAAGTTGGATAAAAAATATTCGATTGGTGGCAACTCGGCATAACCGGAGGCTCGGGGCACCGTGAAGCCCCCGAGGATTTCTAGCGGTTGAAATCCCCGGCGCGGCTCAGGATAACCCAAACAAGCGTTTTGCTGGACCCTGGGTGCGCCTCTACCCCCAATCCGCACTTGTCATCCGGCTCTCCCCCTGCCGTCACCGCCTGGCCGTTGTTACCCCGCGGCGGTGCGGAGGCTCACCAGGTCGATGCCATAGCGCCGCAGCCAGCGGTAGATGGTCTTGGTGCAGACTTGCAAGCGCCGGGACAGGGCGGAAATATTTCCCCGCTCCTCCTCCAGGAGTTCCTGCAGCCGACTTCCGGTGGGCCGAGGCCTCAGAAATTCTCCGGTTATCGTGAGGGGGAAACTTGCCCCGCCAAAGTGGGAGGTGAAAGCGATATCTTTGCCGCGGATCAAGCCACCGGAACAGAACAGCACGGCCCGGGTGATGACGTTTTTCAGTTCCCGGACATTCCCCGGCCAGGAGTGCTGCTGCAGCCGTCGCACCGCGGCGATGCTGAAGCGCACCAGCCGGGAGCCATGGCGCCGGCCCACCTCCCGGGCGAAATGCCGGGCCAGCAGGGCCACGTCGTCCAAGCGCTCCCGCAAGGGGGGCAGATTGATGGTCAATACCGCCAGGCGGTCCAATAAGTCCTGGCGGAAACGGCCCTGGGCCACAAGCTGGGGCAGATTCTGGTTGGTGGCGGCAATGAGCCGCACATTGACCTTGACCGCGGTGTCGCCCCCCACCGGCTCGATCTCGCCCTGCTCCACGGCCCGCAGCAGCTTGGGCTGAACGGCCAGGGGCAGTTCTCCCACCTCATCCAGAAATAAGGTCCCCCCATGGGCCAGCCTGAACTTCCCGGGGCGGCTCCGGTTGGCGTCCGTGAAGGCGCCCCGCAGGTGGCCGAAAAGTTCGCTGCAAGCCAGGGATTCAGTGAGGGAGGCGCAGTTGAGCCGCTGACAGGTGGGGCGCCAGGGCCGGCTCAGGGCGCAAATGGCTTCGGCTACCAGTTCTTTGCCGGTGCCGGGCTCTCCGGTAAGCAGAATGGGCAAATCTGATTTGGCGTAGGTGGGCAGCCATTCCAGGCTCTGCTTAAGACGCGCATCGTTGGTGATAAAGTCGGTTGACAGGGGTAGGAAGGTTGGAGCGCTCTCTTGCTCCGGTCCGGGAACCACACAGTGATCACTCCTGATCGGGTTCATAGCACCTCCTTGTGCCGGTATGCGGCCCATGTGGCTGAGAGATTAGGTTAGCAGGTCAAATGGCAGCATCTCCTCTTTAACAAAAAAAAACCGGTCCTTGTGTAATTTTTCCCAAGCTTATAAAAAAGTAAAAAAAATTGTCAAGTTATTATTTTAAAACAATATTATTTTGCCAAAGGCGCCCCTGCATCAGGCTTCGCTTCCGGCTAATCCACGGAGGGGACCGGTTTCTGCCGGACTTTTGAGGGGTGGCGGGGTGCCGGCCAGGGCTGCAGCTTCCGGGGCACTGCCCCGCCAAGGCAGGGCCGGAGCGGCCTCGCTCTGAGGTGGTCTTGCGACTGGCGAGGCTACCCGGTTTCCGGCCGCCAAAGTGCCGGCGCCGCGAACCGGAGCCCCTTGCTCACATATCTGCCAGGATGTCCTCGGCCCGGCGGCGCACTTCTTCATGAAGACTGGTGAGGGCCAGGACTTTGAGCCGGCCCTTGAAGCCCTGCTGCTCCACCCGGCTGCGGCCCCCCAGTTGGGCGGCCATGGCTTCCAGCACCGACGCCACCGTCCCGGGCTCGGGATAGTCCAGCAGCCGGGTCAGGGCCCCCCATTCCTCGGGCAAGCCATATTCTTCCAGGAACTTCCTGGCGCACTGCGGAAATTTTTTGGTGCCGTGGCAGGCCTCCAACTGTCTCAAGGCCGCCTGATACTCCGGGCGCGCCCGTTTCCCTTTAAACAGGGCTTCGGCCTGGGCCAGGGCCTGTTTGCGGACCCACTCCGCCTGGGTCTTGGGCACCCGGGGCTTCCGGGCCGGCTGCCGATGTCGGCTGCCGTCCCGACGCTGGTCAATCTCCCGCCAACTAGGGCGCTCGCGTTCGTCGTCTTCCCGCATTTTTTATCCTGTTTCCTGTTTCCTGTTTCCTGTTTTCGGTTATCAAAAAAGACCTGACGGAAGCCTGAGAAAGCAGTTTTGCTTCAGTTTAGTAAAAGCGATCAGAAGTTCTCGATTTCAACCGGTTACTAAGAAGCGAGTTGTAGAGATGCCTTAAGTTGCTCTTAACCGAAAACCGAAAACCGAAAACCGTTTTTAAAAAATCCAGTTGGGGTGCCGCGTCGTCACTTCCGTCAGAAACTCCCAGATCCAATCCTTCACCGCCGGGGCCAGGTAAAAGTGAGGCCACAAGAGGTTGTCCGCCGGCGCCACCACTCCCTCCGCCAGGGCGATGCGGTGCATGGGCAATCCCGGGTGGAGGCGGATGCCCACGGTGAGGTTCACCATGCGGGGCTGGTGTTTCTCCAGCAGCGCCACGCCTTGCCGCACCGTTTCCGGGGTCTCTCCCGGTCCTCCCAGCAGCAGGAAACAGTTAAAAGGCAGACCCGCTTCGTGCAGCATGCTGAGGGTGAGTTCCACCTGCTCCAGGCCGAAGCCCTTGCCCAGGGTGCTCAGGACCAGCTCGGAGCCGCTCTCGTTGCCCACCTGCACCATGGTCCCCCCGGCAGTGCGGATGAGGTGGAAAAGCTCCCGGTCTGGAAAAGCCGGGTTAATGAGGCAGGACCACTCCAGGGGCAGGTGCAGGTCCTGAATGGCCTGGCAGAGGCGCTTGGCATGCTCGGGCGGATAGTTGAACATGTTATCCACGAAATAGAAGCGGGTCAAGCCCCATTTTTGGTGCCAGGCCGCCAGCCAGGAGGCCACCTGCTCCGGGGCCCAGGCCCGCACCTTTCTCCCTTCCAGCCGGGGGGTGGTGCAGTAGATGCACTTCATGGGGCAGCCCCGGCGGCTCTGCACCGGGATCATGCCCGGCAGTTTGGCGCTGCCCTGGGCCTCTTCATAGAGTTTGGGAGTGAAATAGTCCAGGGCCGGCGGCGGCAGCCGGTGGAGTTCCGGCACCCGGTGGGGGGGATTGGCCCTCAAGGCGCCGCCCTGGCGCCAGAGGAGGCCCGGGACCTGCTCCCAGGACGCCGCCGGCCAGGCCGCCAGGAAGGTCCGGAAGGCCTCCTCCCCCTCCCCGGCCAGGCCGAAGTCCGCGGCCGTATACTCCATGAACTCCCGGGGCATGATGCTGAAGCCGGCGCCCCCCAGGAT
>DASWLF010000230.1:0-10327 GCA_036396255.1 Desulfobaccales bacterium | reverse complement strand
ATAATACCTCGGCCACTTAAGAACCCCTACAACGAGGGTGCTATGCTGCTTATCGAAAACCGGGGGCCCTGAAAAAGGTTGCCGGTTTTTTTAATCGAAAATCAGCTTGATGACCTAATTCCAATTCATGACCCATTATTTCCTGCAATGCCACTGTGCGGCTATCTCCAAACTGATTCAATCCACGGCCTTTTGTAGGAAACATTTCTCAAACTTATTGGAACCCTGATAGTCGCTGGAGCCTGTTTTAACCATAGCCCTTGTCTAACTTGTGCAAAAATAACGGAACCGTCTGGATTTGGCATTTTTAAACCTGCTGCAAAGTTACCCGGGACCCCTAATCGATAGGAATTGCGGCCTGGGAGTGGGAAGCATCATCTGGTCGACATGGGACCAGGTAACGGTAACCTATTTGTAACCCTCCATGCGGTAAAAAGCTTAAACCGGGCTGGGGGGTTGCAAAATGGGCCCCGTCGTTTTTTCTCTGGGAGTGATCTGGCCTTGGGGCCAGTCGCCATAACACGCCGCCCCTTAGGGGTGGCGAAATCTCTGAAGGAGGGAAGAGTCATGGCTCGTTACCGGTGTAAACCCGAATGTTGTTATGTCGAATCCAATCATAAGGAACACGGCACCCTGAAACCCGACAACTACCCATTTCCCCATGTCTTTAATCGGAAAACCGGAGACTACGTAGAGTTCAACCAGGGTGCGGGCTTTATTGCCCGCTTAATCGCCCAGGAGCTGGATACCGACTTCATCCCCGCAATCCTCAAATCCGAATACGGGGGGGCGGTGACGGACCCTGTTGGCGAGGTCAAAAAAGTTCTCGACGCCATGAAGCCCTATCTGATTCCTGCCCCACCAAAAAAATACCAAGCCCCTATAGGCACAAGTCGAGTTGGGCACGAGGGATTCCTTTTAGAATTTAAAACGAACCTCATCGGTAACA
Source organism: Desulfobaccales bacterium (assembly GCA_036396255.1). Lineage (GTDB taxonomy): Bacteria > Desulfobacterota > Desulfobaccia > Desulfobaccales > 0-14-0-80-60-11 > DASWLF01. The sequence continues at coordinate 9,378 of DASWLF010000230.1, read as the reverse complement.
TCATCTTCAAGGGCTGACGTCATTGAGAATCTTGGCCTTTGAACCCACGAACCTGTGCAACCGGTCGTGCCGGCACTGCTTTCGCAACCGGGCGGACCCTCCCGGTTTCCTCCCCCTGGAGACCGCGGCGGCGGTCCTCTCCCAGGCCCGGCCCTTGGGGTTCAAGGCCGTCGCTCTCACCGGCGGCGAGGTGGCTCTCTACCCCTATCTGGGGGACCTGCTGCGGCTGATCGCAGCCCAGGGTTTCGATTTCACCCTGGTCACCAACGGCTGCCGGTTCCCGGAGGATGTCCTGCCCCTCCTCCTGGAGCCGGAGGTAAAGGAGCGGGTGCAGTCCGTGTGCCTCAGCCTGGACGGGGCCGGGCCCGAAACCCACGATGCCCTCAGGGGGCCCAAATCATTTCGCGAAGTCATCGAGGCTTTGAACCTGTGTCGGAACCACGGTCTCCCCGCGAGTCTGAAAAGCATGGTCACCACCTTAAACCGGGGCGAGCTCACCGAGCTCGCCTTCCTGGGGGCCAGGCTGGGCGTTGCAGAGCATGGGTTTCTTTACCCCTTTCCCACTCCTGACTTCATCAGGACCGGCCTTTTGCCCTCACCCCAAGAGATGCAGGACACAATCCAGTGGCTGCAGGACAACCTCATGGGGGTCATGCGGCACAAAATCACGCTGGAGGGGTACTCCACGGACGGGGTCGTCCTCAACTGCGGCCATCTGGTGGAGCACTTGAACGTGGATTACCAGGGGAACCTCATCTTCTGCTGCACCCTGTCCCACGCCACCCTGGGCGACGGCGTTCCCACCCCCCCGGGCCGGGAACTGGTGGCCAACCTGACAGAGGTCTCCCTGGAAGAAGGCATCGTCCGACAATTCCGCCTGGCCGCCGAGATCATGGAAGCCAGGCTCAACGGCGGCGGTAAACCGGCAGGGGTCTCAAAGACACCTTGCCACTGGTGTTTGAAATACTTCGGCAAGCTGGACTGGATGAAGGATTTTCCCGATTCACCCTGGACGGCCTGGTTGCTGGAGGGGAGCGACCGGCAATCCTGACCAGTGCTAAAGAGGAAACTTGTAACTTAAGGTAGAATTGGAGGGGGATATGCGACGCTTGGGGTGGATGGGTTGGCTGATCTTTGCCCTTATTGCCGGCTTATTGCTGCCCACCCGGCTGGCGGCCATGGCCGAGGGGCCGGCGGTGGGCAAACTGGTGTCGTGCCAGGGCCAGGTGGTGGTGCGGCGGGGCGGCGCCACCCAATGGGAGCCGGCCCAGGTCGACCAACCGCTGTTTGCCGGAGATGCAGTCCGCACCGGTTACAACTCCCGGGCCGCCATCCTCTGTATCGATGAAAGCCAGCTGAAGCTCAACGAAAACACCATTGTGGTCCTGAAAAGCATCGCCCCCTCCCCCCGGCTGCAGCCCGTGACCCCGGCCAAAGAGCAGCCTCCCCCTGCCAGCCACTATGAGGTGCCGGAGGGGGAGATATGGCTGCGTAACAAACATGATAAATTCCGCTTTGAGCTGGATACCCCGGCGGTTACCGCCACCATCAGGGGTACGGAGCTGAACGTCAGGGTCCAGCGGAACGGGACCACCAGCGTCATCCTCCTGGAAGGAAACGTCTGCCTTACGAACCCCCAGGGGGAGGTCTGCCTGGTGCCGGGTGAGGAAGGCTACACCGCTCCGGGGCAAAAGCCCAGCAAGCGAGTGCTGGTGCAGCCGGCGGACGCGGTGCAGTGGGTCCTTTACTACCCTGGCATTTTTAGCTATCGGGACCTGCCCCTGGCGGCCCTGCCCGCAGAACGGCGAAGCCCGGCCGGTATTCCGGCCGTGGCCTCGCTGGTCCAGAAAGGCGAGGCCGCTTATGACCAGGGCCGTCTGGAAGAAGCCCGCCAGGACGCCGAAGCCGCGCTCCGGCAGGATTCGGAAAACGGCCGGGCCCTTACCCTCCTAGGCTGGATCAGCCTGCAGAAAAACGCCCCGGAGGAGGCCCAGGGCTTTTTCCGCCGGGTAAAACAGCCCGACGACCTCACCGTCGTGGGCCTGGCCCTGTGCCGCTACCGCCTGGGGGACGTGGCCGGCGCCTATGAGTACCTCCGGCCCGCGGGCCAGAAACCCGGCGCCTCTCCCTTGCTCACCACCATGGGCGGCTACTTCGCCCTCATGGCGGGGAAGGCGGACGAAGCCCGGGCCCGGCTGGAGGCAGTCCCACCCCAGAGCCCCGTGGCCACCCTGGCTCAATCGCTGCTGGCCCAGATCTACCTGGTGCAGAACCGCAAGGAGGCGGCCCTGAAAGAAGCCTCCGCCGCCCTCTCCCGCTCCCCGGGCTCCCCCGCCGCCCTGGTGAGCTTTGCCCTGGTAAAAATGGCCTCCTTCGATCTGAGCAGCGCCGCGCAGTCCCTGGAAAAAGCCATCCAGGCCGACCCCGGCTTTGTTTCTGCCTACGTATATCTCGCCAAGATCTGGCTGGGCTCCGAATATTTGGGCCGGGCCCGAAAGACCGTCGACAAGGCCCTACAAATGGCCCCCCAGGACGCCCAGGTTTTGAGCCTGGCCGGCTTCGTCCGCCTGGCCTACCGGGATTATAGCGGGGCGTCTCAGCTCTGGAATCGGGCTCTCAGGGCTGACCCCAGGTTCGGGGAACCCCACCTGGGCCTGGCCGTCTACCACTTCCGGTACCGCGAGTTTCCCCGGGGGCTGGAAGAGATGCTTACTGCCACCCTGCTGGACCCCCGGGTCGCCTCCTACCAGACCGAACTGGGCAAGGCTCTTTACCAGACACGGTCCTTTGACCGGGCCCTGGAGGTTTACGATTATGCCAAGACCCTGGACCCCAAAGACCCCACCCCGTATTTTTATAAGGGTATTGGCCTGAGCGACCTGAACCGGCCGGGGGAAGCCGTCCAGGAGATCAACAAGTCCATCGAGCTCAACGACAACGTGGCCATGTTCCGGTCCCGCAGCCTGCTGGACCAGGACCGGGCGGTACGCAACGCCAGCCTGGCCCGGGCCTACCAGCAGTTGGGGCTGACGGACTGGGCCCTGAGCAAGGCGGTCACCGCGGTGAAATATCAGCCTACCAACAGCTCGGCCCACCTGTTTCTGAAGGACGTGCTGCTGGCGAGCCGCGCCGCCAACGAGGCCCCGTTCCTGACCGCGGGCCTGCTCTTTTCCACCGCCAATACGGAGGCGGCCCTCTACCGGGTGCTGTCGCCGGCGAACCAGACAACCTTCAGCAGCCTCCAACTTTCCGGGACCCAAGCCCTGGGTCTCACCAATGATTACACCCCCATGTTCGAGATGCCTTACGCTCGCCTAGGGGTTTCCGGAGGCATCGGAGTCACTGAAGGCAGCAAGTCCATCCAGGACCACCAGGGTCTTGTATATGGGGGCCTGCCCGGGGCGGCTTTTTATATCTCCGGGCAATATTCCGACAACCGAGGGCTGGCCCGGCCGACCGACGCCACCTTAGATTCTTTTGGCGGAGCGAGTCGTATTTACGATATCCAGACCGCAGCCAAATGGGAGCCCACGGTTCAGGGCACCCTTACGGGGTTATTCCAATATGCCGAACAAAAGGCGAGCACTCAGTTTTCCCTGAGGACCGTAGCCGGCGGCTTTCCCATTACCATCCCCCAAGCTACAGAAGATGAGGTGAGACGAGGCCGATTCTATGAAGCGGCGTATTATTACCGCTTCAATCCCAATTTGGGGCTTCTGTCCTATTTTAGCCACCAGGAACTACCACGGCACAACGTCAGCAACACTTTTGGGACCTTCGACTTTACCGATCCCACTCTGCCCGGCTTTGCTTTTCCAAGCACCATTCAGGACTACCTTAACCAGACCTTCGACCGGGAATTTAACAACGTCCAGCTCCAAAAACACCTCCGCCTGTCCTTCCTGGGACAGCACAACCTGATTGGGGGCTTCGATTACTTTTCCAGCAATGTCAGCCAAAGGATCAATCAATTCACTCTCACTACCATAGACTTTTCCGCTCTCATTCCCGGATTCATCTTTACGGACGAAACGCGGCTGCTAAGAGACTTCCGGCCGCCCTACTGGTCCTACAGCTTTTATCTCATGGACTACTGGCGGCCGCACAAGAACCTGGTGCTGGAGTGGGCAGTGTTCAAAGACTTTACCAAGTCCCCCCAACGCGGTTTTCCCGGAAATTTTTATACTTCCCTGTGGAGCCCACGCTTCGGGGCCAACTACATGTTCGGGATCGGCCCCACGCAGCATGTGCTTCGAGCCGCCCTGGAACGCCATCTGACGACCCACATATTGGTGCAACCTCTCCTGGTGTCATCGGAGGTTGCGAGCTTTCCGTGGGCCATCGACACCATTTCACCCAATGCCGAGGTGCGCCAAGCCGGGGTGGCCTGGGAGGCCCAGTGGAACCCCAGGACCTTCACCGCCCTGCGCCTGAACGCTCTGCGGGTGGCGGAACCGGACTTCATCCCTGATGATAACGACCCGGACATCAACCATCCAATCTGGCACAATTGGAAGCGCTACCAGGCCTCCCTGGTGTTGAACCGTATCCTCATCACCTCTCTGGGTCTGTCCCTGGGGGTTATGGGCAAAAGAGTAGTGCCTGACCTTTCTTACGGACCGGACCTCCAGGCTTATTCGGAATTCAACGCCTTCTTAGGGCTCGCCTACATGCATCCGCAGGGTTGGCTGGCACGGGTGAAGCCGCTGCTGGTGCAACAGTATGGAAAAATTTCCGGGCACACTGCGGACAACCCCTTCGTCATCATGAACCTGTCCCTGGGCCGGGAGTTCCCCAACAAGAGAGGCTTCGCACTTTTTGAAGTCCAGAATCTCTTTAATCGTCAACCGTTTTACTCCCTGGAACCGTTTCGAGATCTTGAGTTTTCTAATCAGCGGAGGTTCTTTTTCAGACTTGGCCTCTATTTCTAAACTTCTGAAGTCGAGCCGGGTGAGGGTGTTCGGCCTCGCCCTGCTGGTCTTTGCTGCCCTGGCCGTCATAAGCGCCCTCCGGTTGGGCCAGAACCTTGAAAATGAGGTTATGGACCTCTGCTACCGCTTCCGGCCGCAGTCGCCTCCGCCCTCTGAACTTGTGATTGTCGGTATTGACGAGGAATCGTTTCAGGAATTCAGGCGCGCCTGGCCCTGGCCCCGTCGCCTGCATGCCGAGCTCATCCACCGTCTCAAAGGCGCCGGGGCTCGACTCATCGTCTTCGACGTCATCTTTGCCGAACCCAGCGATCTTAAGGATGACCAGCTTTTCGCCGATGCCATCGCCGAGGCTGGGAATGTCATCCTGGCCACCACCGTTGAGCTTAGTGAAAATGCCCATGCGCGCCGCCAGATCCTGGTGCAGCCGTTTGAACATTTCCGGATGTCTGCTTTGGGGGTGGGGCTGACCCTGGTCACCCCGGATGGCGACGGCATCGTGCGCCGTTTTAGCCTCCGCTTCGGGGAAGAAAAAACGCTGCCGGAAGTGGTGGCGCATAATTATCTCCCCAGTTTAAACGTTCCATCAGACCTCTCCGGCCTCATCAATTTCACCGGCCCGCCCGGACACATTCGCACCATCTCTTACAGTCGCTTGCTAAAGGAACCGGAGCCGTCCCTGACCGCGGCCCTGCGCGGCAAGATCGTCCTGGTCGGCCGCAAGCTGGAGGCTTCCCCCACTCCCATGGCCGACGCCTTTTACACCCCCTTCTTTTCGAACACCGGCCAACTCATGCCCGGGGTGGAAATCCATGGACAAGTGATCCACACCCTGTTGAAAAGAAATTGGGGCCGGGAGTTAGACCCCCTGCCCAAAATAGGATATTATCTGGTGGTTTTGCTGCTTTTCTGCTACCTGGTGGCGCGGGTTTCACCATTCGCGGCCATGGCGGTTGTGGCGAGTGTCATCCTGCTGATCTTTGGGCTATCGTTTTATCTGTTTCTGCACTGGAATCTTTGGGTCCCGCCGCTGCTCCTTTCGGTGGGAATGGCCATGGTCTATGCAGGCCATATCTTTGCCCACTACTGGATTGAATCCCAGGAAAAGCGGTGGCTACGCCAGGCCTTTGGCCAATATGTCTCGGATTCTCTGGTGGAGGCGATCACCGCCCACCCGGAGCGCCTCCAGTTGGGCGGCGAAGAAGTGGAGGTCACCGTCCTGTTCATCGATCTGGTTGGTTTCAGTGCCCTGGCTGAAAACATGGCGCCCAGGGAATTGATCGGCTTGCTCAACGACTACTTTTCCGCCATGACGGAAATCATCCTGGCGCAGAAGGGCACCGTGGATAAATTCATCGGGGACGCCATCATGGCCTTTTGGGGCGCGCCGCTCCCCCTGGCCGACCACGCCGTTCGCGCCTGTGAAGCGGCTCTGGCAATGCAGACCGCCATGCGCTCGCTACAGCAAACCTGGGCGGCCCAGGGGTTTCAAAAAGTATCGACCCGGGTCGGCTTGCACTCCGGCCCGGTCATCGCCGGCAATGTGGGCTCGAGGAGGCGTTTCAATTACACGGTTATGGGAGATACCGTCAATCTGGCAGCCCGGCTGCAGGTAGCCAACCGAACCTACGGCACGAAAATCCTCTTGAGCGAAGCCACCCGCCGGCGCCTGGCGAATGCCTTCCTGATGCGGGAACTGGATCTGGTGCAAGTGCGGGGCCGGGCTCAACCCGTAACTATTCACGAGTTGCTCAGCCTCATCCCCCCCACCGGCCCCCCGCCCTGGTTAGAGCTATTCAAAGCCGGCCGGGCTGCTTACATGGAGGGGAATATCCCGGAGGCTGCCACCCGGTTTCATGAAATACTGGAACGGTATCTTGACGACCCACCTGCCAGAGTCTTCCTGAAGCGCTGCCAGAGACACCTCGATAAACCGCTGCTCTCTGACTGGAAGAGCGCTTTCGTTTTGGAAAAGGAATAGTGGCAAACCATCCCTGCACTTAATTGCAAAGCACGCCCGAGCATTCGCCGCGGCTGAAAGGCCCGTCAACTTGTTTGGTCAGGGCTGACAAAAGGCGAAACCGGATAGCGGAGGCTAATAATAGATAGAATGGCGATAGCGCTCCTAATTCGCCAACCTTGCAAAATTTTCTTGGTAGATATTCACTACCCATGCAAATTATACTTACTGGTGGTCTCTGCCTAAGAAGTCTCAAATGCCTAAGTGAAAAAGTCTGGGGTTATGGCGACCGAGGAAATTAAACGCAAGACATTAATCTACCTGGAAGCACCGCGGGAGTTTCTAAAAGAAACTGAGAAGATCGTTCGTTTAATGTTTCCGCAATTTGATTTTTCTTTAATTCGAAGAGTGTTCGAAGATATTGAAACACTTTTTGGTGGAAACTATCCAGGATACCGCGGATGCAATACTGGATACCATGACTTAAACCACACCATGCATTGCTTCTTGCTAATGGCCAGACTCATGCATGGGGCATTTATTAACGGGATAATTTTCAGAGAAAAGTACGTTGAGCTGGGATTAATTTCTGCACTTATGCACGACACAGGCTATATACAATCCGCGGAAGATATTACCGGAACCGGCGGAAAATACACTTTAGTCCATATAGAACGCAGTGTTGAATTTATGGAAAAGTATTTTTACAAGAATGGATTTTCGTTAAGGGATTATATATTCTGCCGCGATTGTTTGAAATGTACCGGCATCAATGTAAAGATAACAGGAATCCAATTTGAATCCCAGGAACATGAAATATTAGGTAAGATGTTAGGAACGGCCGACCTGATGGGACAAATGGCCGATAGGCAATACTTGGAAAAACTTACATATCTTTACAAGGAATTTAGAGAAGGCGGCCTTTCGATTTTTGATAATGAGTTGGATTTACTCAAAGCAACCCCGGACTTCTGGGAATTTATTAAACAGCGATTTGTCACAGAATATGGGAATGTTGATCGTTATCTTCGTGACCATTTCAGAGTTCGCTGGGGGATAGACCGGGATTGGGACCGGGAGGCCATTGAGAGGAACATTAAATGCTTACAGTTTATTCTTAAATACCACGAGGCCGATTATCGAAGATATCTTAGCTCTGAAGGTATGCATGGGATAATGAGTGACATAAAAAAATTCGAGGGTTCCGAGGAGACCCAATGACCTGCCCCCAAAGTCCGATGAATCTCTGGTAATTCCAATAAGAACCCCGCCAATATTTAGGAAACCATAATCCTTGACCGTGTGAGAGAAAGTAACTATTAGCTACCTACCGCGTAATTTAATCCCCCCCCAAAGAGAGGAAGATTTCACCATCCCCAACTGACCTGCCCCCCGAAAACTGATGCACCAGTTATGTTAGAGTAGTGGGTCAAAGGGAGGCAGGGAGATTAGCAGGAAGTGTTATACGCCGGTATCAGGACCTCGAAAAGGCGCGGGCTCAGGCTGATGCGGGAATACCAGCTCCTGGCGCCGCACCGCCGGGGCCGTTGCCCTGGGCCCAGAGCCCATGACGGCACCATCACCACCACCCGGGTCAATGACATGTGGGGCGCCGATATGACCGCGACTTTTACGACCACAGAAGGCCAGGCGGCGATCTTGTTCGCGGTGGATCACTGCTCCCTGGAGTGCGTGGTATCCATGCCGCCACCCGCGGCACCCGCTTCCAGGCCCTGGAACCCATCAAACAAGGGGTCAGAGAGTATTGCGGCGACTTTGCACCTCTGGCCCCGCAAGCCTTGACCCTGCGGCATGATCATGGCAGCCAGTTTATGTCTCATGATTTTCAGGAAGAACTCGCCTTCCTGGGAATCGAGAGCTCTCCCGCCTTTGTCCGAGCCCCGGAAGGCAACGGCTGCGCCGAGCGCTTGGTCCGCATCCCCAAGGAGCAACTAATACCCAAGCCAAGAATCAGCTTCGTGCTTGCGAGGAGATGGTGGCCAAGGGGACCTTTCTGCCAATCAAGGAAGTTCCCAAGTTCTCAGAGGTAGCCGCAGACTGGCTCGAATACAAACGGGCCAAAATCCTGGAAACCACATGGGAGGTTTATGAGGGCCACATCAGAAACCATTTTGATGACCTGAAAGGCTTGTTGAGCAATCGGATTACCATTGCCACGGTGGATAAGGTCATCAGGGAGCGGCAGTCGAAGGGAATGAACATCGGCACCTTGCGGAAAATCCTGGTCACCTTAGGGCAGATTTTGGGCACCAAAAAGAAGAAAGGGGTTACGGCCTCAAACCGCAACCCCTGGAATTTCCTGGTAGGCGGTGAAGGATTTGAACCTTCGACTTCCACCGTGTGAGGATGGCACTCTACCCCTGAGTTAACCGCCCGTTGGTATATGTTAAATTAATCCAAAAAAATCTTTTTGACAAGTCCCGGGGACCGAGGGTGGAAAAGATTTGTGGGGTCCGGATGATGGCAGTC
>DASWLF010000229.1:0-2102 GCA_036396255.1 Desulfobaccales bacterium | reverse complement strand
CCCCTCCAGCACCCGGCCCTTAAGGTCCACGGTGAGCACCTGGTCCGCCTCCATGTAGCCCTTGTGCACCCCGGTGGGGGTGACGAGCACCCGGTCTCCCAGGCGCACACTGACATTGCCGTCGGTGGCGGCCAGGTAATTTTTGCGGTGCAGCATCCCGCAGATGCGCACTATTTCCTGCTTCAGTTGTGTTGCGGTTGTCATTGACCGTGGCTGGGGCTGCAAGGTTGAGGTCGGTTCAGGAGGCGACTCCTCCCCTCCTGAACCAAAACGCCCTTAAGAAGCCTTTCGGAAGTTCAGGTTGCCGTTGCTGATGACTTTGTCAATCTTGGCGTTATTCTCCTGGACCTGCTGGGGCCGGGCCTGGACCATCAGCGCAAAGAGGCAGTTGATAACGAAGGCGTTGCATTGGAACGATGCCATTCCGCCCTGCTGGGGGCTGGTCTCCCCGGAGGCGGTTACCAGCACCAGGTCCGAGACCCGGCTTAGGGGTGCAAGGGAGTTGTTGGTGACCGCGATCACCGTGGCGCCGGCGTCTCTGGCCAATTGGGCCGCCTCCACCACCTCCCTGGTGCCGCCCAAATAAGAGATGGCCAGCAGCACGTCTTCGGGCCCCGCCAGGGAGACTGCCGTCAACAGGTTGTAACCGTCGGTGTAACCATGGGCATCAATACCCAATAAGAAGAAGCGGTTGACGGCATAGCTGACCAGGGGAGCGGCGTCGTCCAACCCGACAATCAGGGCTCGGCGGGCCTGGAGCAGGGCCTGGGCCGCCTCCTGCACCGCCTCGGCATCCAGCAATTGCAGGGTATCCTGCAGGGCGGCGCTGCCGCTCTGGAACACCTGGCGCACGATGGCAACCGGACCGTCGTCAGACCCCACCTCTTCCGGGGTATACTGCGGGGACGTCACCAGCTCCCGGGCCAGGGCGATCTTGAAGTCCTGGAAGCCCTTGAATCCCAGGGTGCGGCAAAAGCGCATGACGGTGGCTTCGCTCACCCCGGCCGCGGCGGCCACGGCATTGACCGAGACGTAGATGACCATTTCCGGCTGCTGCAGGACAAGGTCGGCCACTTTTTGCAAGGCGGTTTTCAATGAGGGGTACACCCCCCGCAGCCGGATGAGGCTGCTGCCCTGGGGGTCCCGATTCAAAGAGTGCATTGCGGCATCTCCCCTATAAACTTTATTTTATATAGAATAAGATTTTTCCAAAATGTTTTCCAGCAATATTTTATCTGAAAAAAAAATTATCTGTAAAAAAACTTCAAAGTCTTGCCTGGTATCCGCAGCCACATTGCGGGTGGACCCTACCTACTAACCCGGCGGTCCCTGCTCCGCCAGCAGCCGGGCTAACTTCAAGGCTTCTTCCCGGGTGTGCACCGTGCCTTCCCACTGGGCTTCCTCCACCGCGGTGAGGATCTGCCGGAATCGCGGGCCCGGCTGCAGTCCCAGGCCGATGAGGTCGTGGCCGCTGATGAGCCGGGGCAAGCGCTCCTGGGGCTCCAGGCGCTGGGTGAGAAACCGGTAAGCTTCGTCGGCCAGATCGGCCAGCACCGCTTCGGAGTCCGCCGGTTTGTCGGGGCCCTGCCCCGCCAGGCTGTCGCCCATGGCCAGGGCGAAGAGGCCGGGCAGTTCGGCCCGGGCCGCCCGCACCAACCGGCCCAGGGCCCGCAGGCTGAGGTCTCCCCTCCGGAAGGCCGGCAGGAGCAAGAAGGGGCGCATGTGCAGCGCCACGAGGCTGGCCACCGTCTTGGCTTCGCTGCTGCTCAGCCGCAGTCTCCGGACTACTGCCGCAAAAATCTCCAGCCCCATCTTCTCATGGTAATAAAAGGTGTAACGCTCCGGCTGGCTGCGGCGTTCCCGCACCTGGGGCTTGCCCACGTCGTGAAACAGGGCCGCCAGCTTCAGCAGCGCGGTTTTGGGGCGCACCGCGGCGTAGCGGGCCAACTCCCCGGCCAGCTCCCCAAAGTACTGCTCCGGAGCCGCCAGAACCATCTCCAGGCAAACCACGGTTTCCAGCAAATGGTCATAGACGTCCAGGTGGTGGAAGCCGTTTTGCTCCACCTCTTTGGCGTCCTGCAGCTCAGGGAAGACCTGGGTCA
>DASWLF010000228.1:0-7809 GCA_036396255.1 Desulfobaccales bacterium | reverse complement strand
CCCGAGATAATAAAGGGCCATGGAGAAAGATAAAGCGTCCAATGAACCCGTCCCCTCTCTTCACTCCCCAGGAAGTGGCGGCCCTCTTGCAGGTGAGCCTCAAGACGGTGTATAAAAGGGCGCGGGCCTGGGGCGGTTTCTATCCCGGCGGCCTGAAGGTACTGAGATTTCCCCGTGGAGTGATTTATGAGCTGCTGGAAGGTGGTGGGCAAGGGCTGGCGGTATCAGTTCAAACACGAGAAGAAGAGATACAGCGGAGGTTTTTATCTGACAAAGGGCGCGGGCCGGGCCGCGGAAGCAGAGCACAAGAAGAGGTTAAGCCAGAAAGAGGCGATCCCCACCGCCACGGCCTCTGAGACGCCCGGATTCCGGGACCTGGCCAATGAATACCTGGACTACTCACAGCGCCGTTTCTCCGAGAAAAACTACAAGGGCAAGGTTTACATTTTCAAGGAATTCCTGGACTTTGCCGGGGATATCCCCTTTTCCACCATAGACCCCCGGCTGCTGGAACGATACTTAGCTACCCTTCCCTGCAATTCCAATTATAACCGGCACCGAAAGGCCCTCTGCGCCCTGTTTGCCTGGGCCTTCAAGCGTGGCCTCCTGGCCGTCAATCCCTGTATCTATGTGGATAACATGCCTCACCGGGTCGCCACAAGGCGCATCCCCTCCCGAGAAGAAATGGCGAAGATTCTCATGGCCGCCGGTGATTTTCGCCCCTTCTTTCTGGCCCTGTTCTCCCTGGCCGGCCGCCTGGGGGAAATTAATAATCTCAGGTGGGAGGATGTGAACTTCGAGAAGCGGCAGATCATCCTCTGGACCCGGAAGGGTGACGGATCCCCGCGGGCCCAAGTGAAACATCTGAACCCGGAGCTTTACCGTGAATTAAAGCTGCTCTGGGATCGCAAGGCGGGGACGTGGGTTTTCCCGAACCCGGAGACCAGAGAGCCCTACAAAAATCGGCGCTGGCAGATCAAAACCGCCTGCGCTATGGCCGGCGTTCCCTATTACTCCTGGCACTGCATCCGGCATCACGTGGCGTCACTTTTGGCCGACACCCACAAGGAGAGCCTGCCCACCATTCAGAAAATTATGGGGCACCAGAATATCACCACCACGGCGCGCTATATCCAAAGCCTGTCTCAGGATGTAGTGGGGGCGGCGGAAAAGCTGCAAAGCACTCACCAGGAGCACTCACAGATAAGGTTTGAAGAAGCTAAGTAGTTGTAGTCCCAGGGGGAATCGAACCCCCGTCTCCGCCGTGAGAGGGCGGTGTCCTAGGCCGCTAGACGATGGGACCGCACCCGTTTTTATATCCGAACGGAAAATTGGTGTCAATAGCGCCCGGTCCTGAAGCCTAAGAAGCGGCGCCCCCCCGCTAATCAGCGGTCTCGGCGCCGCCACCAGCCGCCAGCCAGGCAGCCGCCCGGGCCACGTCCTCCGGAGTGTTAAGATTAAAGAAACTGCGGCCTTCGGGGTCAAGGCGGCGGGCTTCCTCCTCAGAAATCACCTGGGCCCGGCAGATTTCCAGGAATCGTCTGGGGCGCCGGTCGCGCTGCAGAAACTCGATGAGCTGCGGCAGCAGGCGGACGGAGTAGAGCCCCGGGAAAGGCTCCAGCCCCCAGGAGGAGCGGCACACCACCGCCGGCCGGGGAGTTTTGGCGGCCTGGGCCGCCAACTGGCGCAACAGGGCCGGAGCCGGAAACGGGTTGTCCACCGCGGCGGCCAGGACCCAGGGAGTGCGAGCATAGAACAAGGCGGTGACCAGGCCTCCCACGGGTCCCTGGTGCGGCCACAGGTCGGTGACCAGGGGCAACCCCAAGGCAAGGTGCGCCAGGGGCTGATTGGTAATGAGCCAGCAATCCGAGACCATGGGGGCCAGGGCCGCGGCCACCCGCAGGGCCAGCGCCTTGCCTGCCAACGCCAGGGTCGCTTTGTCCCGCCCCAGGCGCCGGCTGCCGCCCCCCGCCAGGATGGCGCCGGTGAGGTGCCGGAATTGGGGGTCCCCGCCCCGGGCCGGAGATCCCGGAGCCGTTCCCCCCGATGCCAGGCCAGTTACGCTCATTAACCTGCCCCAGGAGACCCCTTCCAGGTCTCCCAGAAAAAGGCCAAACTCAGCCACCCCCACCGGTTAACTCCGTCCCCCGGCAAACGGGCGCGCTCTTGCCCGAGGGGCTGGTCCCGCCAGATAGATAGCTCTGGCCACAAAGTCAGGAAATTTCGTCCAGGAAGGGCAGGGTCAGCCGGGAAGATCAAGGTGCCGGGGTGATTTTTCCAGGATTCTTTCTTTGGCGACGGTCCGGTTGAGATAGACGGCGCACCGGGAGCAAGGGCCGTTGCACAGGGTGTCTCGATACTCGCGCACTTCGTAGCAGGGCCGCCAGGGCAACTGGAAGGCGGGGCATTCTTCCTTCTCTTGGCAACCGAAGATATTCCAGCAGGGGGCCAGCACCATGAGGTTCCGGAGGCAGGCCAGGGTAAAGCCCCGATCGTGGATCAGACTGTTGATCTGATTGATCTGGGACACGTCAAAAGAGGAATAGAGCCGGTTGTTGGTGTTCTTTTCCCGTAAGGGTTTGATAAACCCTTCTTTTTCGTACTCCCTGATCCGCTTTTGGGAGAGATTCACCAACCGGGAAACCTCATTAATCAGGAAGAGGTCCCCTGCGTCCCCTCCTCGGCTCCGTTTGTTTTTTCCTCGGGGCATAAGCAATTATATAAGAAAATTGGTTTAAACAAATTTTACATAGAACGCTGTACTATACAAGAAAAATTTACCAGGAGAATCCCTGGCTTTGAAAAAATCGCTGAAGGCCTGCTCATACCGACCGGGGACCCGGGGTGGCCGTCATGGTCCATTGCCCCCCAGGGTGCTCCCCGGGAACCGTCGGCTCCCCGGGACCGGCAAAGCCATGGGCCTGGGGCGGTTAACCCTCAAGAATCCTTCCCACCTCTTCCCGGATCCGTTCCACCGGCAGGGTCCCGGCAAAGCGCCCCTGGCCGTTGATGTACACCAGGGGCGTGGGGTAGGCCAGGGAGCCCAGCAGCTCGGTCTGGGGCAGGCGCGGACCCCGGGGGTCCTTGAGGACATTGATATATTCGACCTTCGCCCTGCCGGGAAAAGCGGCTTCCAGGGTCATGGCCAGGGCTCGGGCCTGAAGTTCCAGGTTCACCGCCTCCAGGGAATCCGTCGGGTGCTGGTGGTCATGATGACCACAGCCGCAGGCGCAACTGGAGGAACCCAGGGTGGGGGCATCGTAGATGATTACCTCCACCATCTCCACTGCAGGCATAGGCAAAACTCCTTGGGGATCGCCAGGCATCGCGGCTTTATAATATCTTCGCGCCGTCAGGCCGCTAACCCAACCATTTTCTACTCTCTTTGATTCATCAGAAAAGGGGCTCGCCCAGACAGTTGAAAAAGATGATGATTTTTCTGATAAAATTTTAGGAGTAGCCGTTAACGCCATGAGCCATGATTGCCATAACGACCCGCTTAGGTCCATTAACTCCGTCCACGGGAGGAAACTATGCCAACGACCATAACTCCGGGCCGCAAAATCATGGGGCGGCTGGCCAAGGGGGATGACCTGCTGACGGCCCTGGAGGCCATTTGCCGGGCCCACGGCATAACCTTGGGAGAAGTGCAGGCCATCGGGGCCGTCAGCCAGGCCCGGGTGGGTTATTATCACCAGGGCGAGCAAAAATATCAGTTCCTTGAACTGGCCCAGCCTTTGGAGTTGCTTGCCCTCACCGGCAACGTCTCTCTCAAGGACGGTCAACCTTTCGTCCATGCCCACGTCACCCTGGGGGATAAAGACGGCAACGCCCTGGGGGGGCACCTGGCCCAAGGGACGGTGGTCTTCGCCTGCGAATTTACCCTGCAGGAGTACCGCGCCGCCCAACCGTTGGAGCGCCACCTGGATGAAGCCACCGCCCTTTTCCTGTGGCCAGGGAAGTGAGGCGTTAAGGTATCATGACCGTGGCCACATGTCTGGCCAGCCCAGGGACGCACCCGGCTGGGCCCGCCCGACCTAAGGGGTTGGGGGAATAGGTGGGGAAGACAGATTGAGGAAGGGGGCTGGGACGAGTGCCCTGGCCCCCCTCTCTCAACCACAACTTTTCAGAGCAGACCCATATTGGGGGTCCCCCGCAGGGTCTTGCGTTTTTTTCTCCCCTTTGCTTTGCCCCCGCCGGTTCTTCTCACTCCTAAGCTTGCCGAAGCTCCTAAGGACAGGAGTTTACTTGTTACGGCCGTAAGCATTACCGTACGGCGGCCCTCCCGATGGCGGACCTGACGGTGGACCGGGCGGCTGGAATGACTGACCGGGCGGACCCGCTAAAGGCGAGGACGGCGGCCCATACGGCGGACCCGAAACTGTGGGCCCAGGAGGCGGTAGCACTGGCGGCGGTTCCACCGCAGGAGGTGTCGATGGCGGCAGTTCCACCGTAGGAGGCAGCGAGGTTGAAGTTGACGGGGGTTGCAGCTCCGTTGGTATTACCAGGGGTGAGATGCTTATTGAACCAAGATCACCTGGGGATCCCTGCCCCGGTTGGTTACCCTCTGAACTCGAAGAATCGGAGCCCGAATCCTTGCCCCGGGCTCTGGAAGTCAGCCCGGTGACGAGGTCCCGCATAAATTGTTTCTGATCTTCGGCGCTCACCACAAAGGTCAGAGTGGGGGGATAACCCCGCACCACGTTGGTACCATGCATGTCGATCAATTCGACCGTGCCAGGGATCTCGGGGAAAATGCTGCTAACCTGGGTGCGGCCCACAAAATTCAAGAAAGTAGAGGAGTTGGGGTTGAGGCGGATACCTACCTCGGTGCCGCGGATCCCCATGATGGCGGTATGGGTCTTAACCACGAAATCCGGCTTTTCCGACTGGTAAATCTTGGAGACCACGGCCAGGGCCAAGCCATGAAAAAGCTGCAGCACCGCCTGGCGTTTGCCCTTAGCCGAGTCCACCTGGTATTCTTCGATGGCGATGCGGCTCCCGGGCGCAATGGTCACAATAGAGTTGTCTACAAAGGTTATTTGGGCCTTGGAGAGGGATTTGGTGCGGAGCACATCCCCAGGTTCCACGCCGTCATTAAGCTTGGCGGGGGTGGCGGGCAATTCGCCCTTTTTCAGAATTTCCACCCTGCCTTCCAGTTGAGTAATGCGGCCAACCACCGCGGCCAGCGCCCCTGAACAGAGGAGCAGATTCAGGGCTACCAACAGCAGGATGCCGAAAGGCGCTTTATATTTCATTTTCCCAACCCCTTTGATATGGGGAAATAATGGCCTACCAGCTGGGCCCGGGATATGGAATTAACAACTTTCAGGTACTCGCCAAAACGGCTTACCGCGCAACGGGGTATTGGGCCCAGAGAAAAAATTAACCATTAAGATTTAACCACCGGAAAGGCTAGGTTAATTCTTTAGATTATTTCTTGGAACGCTCTCCTTGGGCACCCCCACGCCAGGCAGAAGTCTCCTGTTCCCAGTACCACATAAACTCTTTATAAAATTAGACAAAAATGACAAAAATGTCAAGATTAAATGACAAATTGTAGATAAAGCTTGATGAAATGACGTAGGTTCCGGGAGACAACCTCGTTGCTATCTGCCGATTGCAAGTACCTGGCGACTTTCGTATAATGACCGCGACGTTGCCTGGACCATAAAGAGGTTCCAAGCGCGTCAGCCGGTAATCTGCCATGGGCCTAACCCGGTTGGGTAGGAAGGTTGGACTGTGCCCCGGCCTCGGGGAAGCATCACCTTTCCCGCCGGGAATTAGGCCGGTTGCCTGAAGTTTCTCTATGCGCCTGTAGCTCAGGGGACAGAGCAACGGACTTCTAATCCGTCGGTCGCAGGTTCGAATCCTGCCAGGCGCGCCAGTATTGACACGTTTTTAGCCTAATTCGCCCTACCCTTTCGATGGCTGGGTAACGTTTTGGTCAACAAAATTCACCGGCCAGCCACTGGATCATGCGGCGCCCCGGCTTCAATTATGTGCCAAAGTAATATTTCTTTTTAGCCCGATGACCCATGCCCCCTATCCCAGAGTTGATGCAGATGAGAAGGCGCGGGCCGATAATTTCAAGCGCAACGTGACCAGCGGCCCGCGGCAGGGCTTTGGCAAAGCACTGGACCCGGGGGGACTGGCAAAAGGTGGGCCGGACCCTCTGGCCTGAGCGGCTGATTATGACTTGGCTCAGGATGCGGTGATACCTATCTTCGCTTGGAAGCACCCCCGCTGGTCTTTTTCTTTCTACTCCCCGTCTGATCAATAAGATCTTGAATTAACGGCGCGGTTGCCAAAGAATCTGTGAAATTTACCAAATATTCTTTAACTTTTTCCAGCCGACGGTCTTCTAAATAGCATATCCCGATTTGCAAAATTTCTTTCCGGAGGATAATCAATTGAGCCTGCCAAGATGGTTGAGCGTTATCCCGATGATGGGTCTGATCCTGGTTCTGAGCCCGCTAAGCGCCCAGGCCTGGCGGAATCAACCTAATTTCCAGCAGCCGCAGCATCGGGCCTTCACCCCGCCCCAGCCGCGGGGAAACGCCTTTGGCTGGCATGGCCAACGGCCCCAATGGCACCAGCCGCGGGGGCACGCCTACGGGTGGCATGGTCAACAGTCCCGGTGGCACCAGCCGCGTCATTCATTTGCCCAGGGGCATCACCCGGGACATCGGCAATTCCAGCACCCCTATATGGGTCAACCGCATAATCCCCGGTTTCCTTATGCCGGTGCACCTTACCCGGGACATCCTCAAGCTCCCAATTTTGCGCCCCGTGGGCCCGGCTATCCCCATAGTCCCTTCGCCCAGGTAGGTCAGTCTTACCCGCAGTCCGGTTTCCACCACCCCGGGTCTCCCTGGAACTCCTACCGGCCAGCAGCGCACGAGCAGCCCACGGTAATCCAATCTCTTGATTAGGGGGAATTGGCTTGGTCTGATCCGGAAGAACCGACCCCGGGAGATAACCCCGAGGGACTGAAGGGAGGAGTAAGAGCAGCTTGGTCTCTTGCCCTCCCTGGGGCGTTGCTTTTCGGGTGGTGAAAAATGATCCATTACCCTGACGCCGGCCAAGATATCCTCGCCGCCCCAACTCCCGGCCATATCGGAGCGGTAGCGGTGCAGCAGCACCTGGCCCACCGCCCCCGGGGGCTTGCCTCCGAAGCTTTAAGAGGTTAGAGAATTATTTCCGGGATGAGCATCCACTCCACCCGCCATTGGCCGGCTTCCAGCCGCCTCAGGCAGACCATACCGCCCATTTTGAAATTAACCACCCCGTTCTCTTGGTCCCCACTGATGAGCAAGGCGGCCAACTTAGCCAGATGGGGCAGATGTCCCACCAGCATAATATCCTCATCCATTGTTGAGATCCGGCCCGCCCAACTCTCAGGGTCGTCCAGGGGCGCCAAACCCGTGGTTTCCGAGACCCCCTGGGCCGGCTTTAAAGAGCCCGCCAAAATCTCCGCAGTGCTTACAGCCCTGGTCTTACCGCTGTGAAACACCTGGCTGACCGCCAAATTCAATTTCCCCACATAATTTGCCACCCTTTTCAGGTCTTGGCGGCCCTTGGCCGTCAGATCCCTGGCCGGGTCTTCCTCTTCTCTTTTAGCCTCGGCATGCTGGACCAGATAAAGAAACATCGTAAACCTCCTCCCTAAGTCTCGCGGCAAAGTGGTCGGTCACCCACCAGGGCCTTCGCTTGGATTCAGGCCCTCACCGGTTCCGTTGAATTTTTTGCCCCGGTTTGGTAACGTATGGCTGCCTTCTGGTTCTGCATGGGTCCAGAGGCGGCAAC
>DASWLF010000227.1:0-2073 GCA_036396255.1 Desulfobaccales bacterium | reverse complement strand
GAAATGGCCCGGGCCGGCAAGCTGGACCCGGTCATCGGCCGGGATTCCGAGATCCGGCGCATCATCCAGGTGCTCTCCCGGCGCACCAAGAACAACCCGGTGCTCATCGGCGAGGCCGGGGTGGGCAAGACCGCCATCGTGGAAGGCCTGGCCCAGCGCATCGTCAACGGCGACGTGCCCGAAGGCCTGAAAAACAAGCGCCTGGTGACCCTGGACCTGGGGAGCCTCATCGCCGGCACCAAGTACCGGGGCGAGTTCGAAGACCGCCTCAAGGCGGTGCTCAAAGAGGTCACCGAGGCCCAGGGCCAGATCATCATGTTCATCGACGAGCTCCACACCCTGGTGGGCGCCGGCGCCGCCGAGGGCGCGGTGGACGCCTCCAACATGATCAAACCGGCCCTGGCCCGGGGCGAACTCCACTGCGTGGGCGCCACCACCATCAACGAGTACCGCAAGTACATCGAAAAGGACGCGGCCCTGGAGCGCCGCTTCCAGCCCATTATGGTCTCTGAGCCCTCGGTGGAGGACACCATCGCCATCCTCCGGGGCCTGAAGGAGCGCTACGAGGTGCACCACGGGGTGCGCATCAAAGACGCGGCCATCGTGGCCGCGGCCACCCTCTCCCAGCGCTACATCACCGACCGGCACCTGCCGGACAAGGCGGTGGACCTTATCGACGAGGCCGCCAGCAAGCTGCGCATGGAGATCGATTCCCGGCCCGGGGACATTGACGACCTGGAGCGCCGCATCACCCAGGAGGAGATCGAGCGGGAGGCCCTGCGCAAGGAGCAGGACCCGGCCTCCAAGGAGCGGCTGGCCAAAATCGAGAAATCCCTGGCCGACCTGCGGGAGCGCAGCGCCACCCTGACGGCCCGCTGGCAGCAGGAAAAGGAGGTCATCAGCCACATCCGCGCCGTCAAGGAGCAGATGGACAAGGCGCAATTCGAAGCGTCCCAGGCTGAGCGGCTGGGCGACCTGGCCCGGGCCGCGGAGCTGAAATACGGCGCCCTGCTCAACCTGCAAAAGGAACTGGAAACCGAAACCAAGAAGCTGGCCGACCTGCAGCAGGAAAGCGCCATGCTGAAGGAGGAGGTGGACGCCGAGGACATCGCCGAAGTGGTGTCCAAATGGACCGGCATCCCGGTGACCCGCCTGCTGGAAGGGGAAAAGCAAAAATTGCTCCACATGGAGGAACGCCTGGCGGCCCGGGTGGTGGGCCAGGAGGAGGCGGTGCAGGCCGTAAGCAACGCGGTGCGCCGGGCCCGTTCTGGCTTACAAGACCCCAACCGGCCCCTGGGCTCCTTCATCTTCCTGGGCCCCACCGGGGTGGGCAAAACCGAGCTGGCCCGGGCCCTGGCCCAGTTCCTCTTCGACTCCGAGGCCGCCATGGTGCGCCTGGATATGAGCGAATACATGGAGAAACACACGGTGTCCCGCCTGGTGGGGGCGCCGCCGGGCTACGTGGGCTACGAGGAAGGCGGCCAACTCACCGAAGCGGTGCGCCGCCGGCCTTACTCCGTGGTCCTGTTCGACGAAATCGAAAAGGCCCACCCCGATGTCTTCAACGCCCTGCTGCAGATCCTGGACGACGGCCGCCTCACCGACGGCCACGGCCGCACCGTGGACTTCAAGAACACCATCGTCATCATGACCTCGAATATCGGCAGCCAGTACATCGCCGAGGTCACCGACGAAAAGGTCATGCGGGAGCGGGTCATGGAGGCCCTGCGGCTCCACTTCAAACCGGAGTTCCTGAACCGGGTGGATGATATCCTCATCTTCCACCGCCTGAGTCGGGAACAACTGCGAGAGATCGTGGGCCTGCAAATGAATCGCCTGCGACAACTGCTACAGGAACGCCAACTGGGCCTGGAACTGACGGATGCGGCCCGGGACTTCCTGGCCGAGGCGGGCTACGACCCGGTGTACGGCGCCAGGCCGCTGCGCCGGGCCATCCAACACCACCTCCAGGATAAACTGGCCCCCATGCTGCTGGAAGGCCGGTTCAAGGAAGGCGACACTATTCTGGTGGACGCCGACGCGGCAGGGTTGACCTTCGCCGGCAAGGGCGAA
>DASWLF010000226.1:0-7949 GCA_036396255.1 Desulfobaccales bacterium | reverse complement strand
GTTGTTCAGGTTCAGCCGGTTCTTCAAAACCCGGAAGGACCGGGCCAGCACCGCGGCGATCATCTCCTTGGTGGTGGTTTTGCCGCAGCTGCCGGTGATGGCCACCACCGGCACCTGGAAGCGGCCCCGCCAGGCCCGGGCCAGGTCGCCCAGGGCCGCCAGGGCGTCGGCCACCGAGATGACCGTTATTTCTGATGGTATTTTGAGGGGGGGGCCGGGGGAATTTTTCGTAAGCGATTCCCCCGCCCTCCCCTCAACCTCCCCTCCCAACCCCCTGTAAGGGGTTGGGGGAGAGGGTTTGGGAGAGGGGGAAGGGGCCGTCGGCCCCTGGCCCCCTCTCCCAATTCTTCTTTGCCCCACCAGCACCGCCCGGGCGCCCCGGCGCAGGGCCCCGGGGATGAATTCGTGGCCGTCGTGGCGCTCGCCGCTCAGGGGGATGAAGAGTTCCCCGGCCTGGCAGGTGCGGGAATCGGTGCTGACCCCGCAAAAGGTGCTCCAGGCCCCGGTCTGGACCAGGGTGCCGCCGGTGGCGGCCAGAATCTCGGCAGTGGTGAAGGCGGCGCCCATAGTTAGCCGTGGTACTCCTTAAGGGCCGCGGCCACTTCTTCCCGGTCGTCGAAGTGACGGCGCTCGGTTCCCCAGATCTGGTAGTTTTCGTGCCCTTTGCCGGCGATGAGCACCGCGTCGCCGGGCCTGGCCAGATTAACCGCCAGGCGGATGGCCTCCCGCCGGTCGGGAATCACCAGGTAACCGGGCTCGCCCCGCCGGGCCGCGGCCCCGGTCAGGGGGGCCAGGCCCGCGGCCTTGAGCCCCGGTTCGATCTGGCGGATAATGGCCTCCGGGTCCTCGCTGCGGGGATTGTCGCTGGTGACGATGACCAGGTTCGAGCCCGCCGCGGCCGCCTGCCCCATCAAGGGGCGCTTGCTGCGGTCCCGGTCCCCGCCGCAGCCGAACACGGTGATGAGGCGGGAGAAGTCCAGGGTCTGCAAGGCCGCCAGGGCCTGGGTCAGGGCCGCGGGGGTGTGGGCGTAATCCACGAAGATGCCGGGGCCCTGGGGCGGGCCGAAGCGTTCCAGCCTGCCCGGCACCCCGGCCAGGGTCTCGATCCCCCGGGCCACCGCCTCGGGGTCCAGCCCCAGCCCCAGGGCCGTGGCCGCGGCCGCCAGCACATTGGACAGATTGAAGGGACCCACCAGGCGGGAGTTGATCTCCACTTCCCCCACCGGGGTGGTGAGCTGTACCTGCAGGCCGTCCCGGCGGAACCGGTAAGCCCGCGGCCGCACCTGGCTCTCCGGATGGCAGCCGTAGGTGAGGACCGGGACCTTAACCGCCCGCCGCAGTTCCCGGCCCCGGGGATCGTCCAGGTTGAGGACCGCCAGACCCTGGGAGGGGCCGCCGTTGGGCAAAATTTCGGTAAACAGGCGGGCCTTGGCGGCAAAATAGTCGTCCAGGTCCCGGTGGTAGTCCAGGTGGTCCTGGGAGAGATTGGTGAAGACCCCGGCCGCGAAGGCCGCCCGCTCCACCCTCCTTAAATCCAGGGCGTGGGAAGAGACCTCCAGGAAGACGTGGGAGGCCCCGTGCCGGCGCATCTCCCGCAGCAGCTTTTGCAAATCCAGGGATTCCGGGGTGGTCACCGGGGCTGGCCAGCTCATCTCCCCCAGGCGGTAGTTGACGGTGCCCACCACTCCCACCCGGTGCCCGGCGGCGGACAGGATGGCCTCCAGGAGATAGGTGATGCTGGTCTTGCCGTTGGTGCCGGTGATGCCCACCAGGGTCAGCTCCCGGCTGGGGTGGTCGTAAAAGGCGGCGCTGAGATGCGCCAGGGCCAGCCTGGCCTGGGGCACCTTAACCACCGTAACCCCGGGCGGCGGCGTGGTCTCCTGCTCGGTGACGATGACTCGAGCGCCCTTCTCGAGGCTGGCTTCCAAGTAAAGGTGGCCGTCGGTGCGATGGCCCTTGAGGGCCACAAAGATGCCGCCGGGAACCACTTCCTGGGAGTGATAAGCCACTCCGGCAGCGACCAGGCGGTCATCTCCCTGGACCTGACAGCCCTCCAGGCCGCGGAGCAGCTCTCTCAAAATCTTCCCGGCGGACGCCTGATCTCCTAACACCGGCCCTCTCGCTCGATTCAGGGTTTCCGAGACCCCGGCAGCCTGCGCCTCAGGAAGCAAGCTGCAGGTCGCGGCCACCTGGTGATATTGATCAGTTCTTATTTAGAATTGGTTATTGACTGGCAAATAAGGGCAGGCCCCAAGGCCTGCCCTTCCGGTATCGCGTGACTTTTGCGCGCTGGCAATTCGATCTCAAGGCCCACCGCCTGATAGCTTAATCCTATAAAAACTTCCATTTCTTGGCAAGAGGGAATCCCTGTTCCCACGGTTGTCAGGAATTGGACTTGAATGTCACCCGACAGGTGGCGCCGGGGGAGATCTCGGTTCCCGGCGCCGGTTCCTGACTCACGGCCATGCCGCTGCCCTCGACCCGGCAACGCAACCCGGACTTGTGCAAAAGATTCAGAACCTGGCGGATGGTGTAGCCCCGCAAATCCGGCATCACTTTCAAAGGTTCCAGGGGGATCTCCAGCCTGGGTGGAGTGAAATTGACCGGCTGGACCGCCGGCTCGGCGGCGGCGGCCTGGGCCGGCGTGGGCAGCAGGCTGGCCAGCACCGGCGCGTTCTTGTCTTGCGGCAGTTCCTTCTGGGGGTAATACCCCAGGACCCGCATCGACTGGGCGGCGATCTCCCGGAAGATGGGCGCCGCCACCACACCGCCGTAAATGGCCCCCTTGGGTTCGTCCACGATGACGACGATGGCCAGAACCGGTTTATCGGCCGGGATCAGACCCAGGAACAGGGCGTTAAACTTGCTGTGGGAATAGGTCCGGCCCACCAGCTTCTGGGCGGTGCCGGTTTTGCCGGCCACCGTGAAACCTTCGGGCGCCGCCACCTTGGCGGTGCCGCCGGGCTGGGTCACGGTCTCCATGATGGCCAGCATCTGCTGGGCCGTCTCCTGGGACAGGACCCTTCTGATGGGTCTTGGCTGGAACTCTTTAATCTTTTTCCCGTAAGGGTTGACCACCTCTTTCACCAGGTGGGGTTCCATCAGGACCCCGCCGTTGCCCATGGCTGCCAGGGCCATGGTCATCTGCAAAGGAGTGACGGACACTCCCTGGCCGAAAGCCAGGGTGGCCCGGTCGATGGCCGAACGGGTCAGGCGGAGGTTCTTCAGGATACCCGCGGTTTCTCCCGGAAACTGGATGCCGGTTTTGCGGCCAAAGCCGAAATCCCGCAGGTAGTGATCCAAACGGGGCCCGCCTATCTTGAAGGAAATCTTGGCCGCCCCGATGTTGCTGGATTTTTGAATCACCTGCTGGACCGTCAGGGTGCCGTAGGGGTGCACGTCGTGGATCACCTCTTTGGCCCCCAGGTACCAGACGCCGTTTTCGCAGTGGAACTTGTCCGTGGGCTTCACCACGTGGGCGTCCAGGGCGGAAGCGGCGATGAAGATTTTGTAAGTGGAGCCGGGCTCCAGGCAATCGGTGAGGGCCCGGTTGCGGCGAGCCTCTTCCGAGTACTGGACATGCCGGTTGGGGTCAATGGACGGCATCTGGGCCATGGCCAGGATCTCGCCGGTCTGGGGCCGCACCACCAGGGCCAGGCCGCCGGCGGCACGAAATTTCTCCACTCCCCGGGCCAGCTCCTTCTCGGCGATGTATTGCAGGGTGCGGTCCAGGGTCAGGACCAGGTTGTTGCCCATGACCTCCGGGTCCCAGGCTTTCTCCCCAGTGACCACGATGTAGCCCCGGGCGTCCACCATCTTCCAGGACTGCTTGGGCTTACCGTAAAGCTCCTGGTTGCACTGGAACTCCAGTCCTTCCAACCCCTGGCCGTCAATGTTGCAGAACCCGAGCACCGGGCCGGCCAAAGAGAGCTGGGGATAATAGCGCCGGGCTTCGGGAATCAGATAGACCGCGTCCGTGTCCCGGCGCGCCGTTTCTTTGGCGGCCCGGGCCTTCTGTTCCGCCTTGGCCTGCCAGGCCAGGAAGGCCGCTTCCCGTTCCGGGGTGAGATGGCGTTTGACCCAGACAAAAGGCCGGGCCCGGGTGAGGACCTCCTTCAGGTCCCGGGTCTTGAAGCCCAGGATGGGGGCCAGCTCCCGGCTTACCCGGTTGACGTTCCTGACTTGGGCCGGATGGGCCACCACGGAAGACACCCGGGTGCTGACGGCCAGCTCGGTGCCGCGGCGGTCCAGGATGGAACCCCGCACCGGCAGGATGGGACAGAATTTCTGGTACTCCCGGGTGGACTCTTCCCGGAGTTGAGGCCCCATAATGGCCTGGAGGTAGAAAAACCGGCCGCAGACCCACAAGCCCAGGATAAATAACCCCAGGCCCACCAGGCCCAGGCGCAGCCGCACCCATTTGCTGATGCCAGGATTCACGGCTGGGTCACAACCTGGGAGGGCCGCGGGGCCCCCATGCCGGATGCCGCCGCCAGTTTCTCCAGACGGGAGATGACCGTGAGGCTGACGAACTTGAGGCGCAGCACGGTGAGGACCCCCTCCAACCTAATCGACAGCTTTTCCAAGTTAAGTTAATAGAAGGTTAAATTAGGTTAACCAGACCCCTCAACATACCTAATAATAATTTTCTAAACCGTGCTTTTTGATCAAGTGATAGATGACGGAACGAGAAGTTTTCAAAGTCTGGGCAGCCATCCGCACGCTCCCCTGGGCATGCAGCAGAGCTTCGCCCACCAGTTTGGCCTCAAATTGAGCCAGAGCTTCTTTAAGGCCCGGACTGGGGTGAGCCTTGGGGGTCAGCCCCGGGCTGGAACCGGTCCGTTTCGCCTGAGAGTCGAAACCCAGGTGTTCCGCGGTAATCCAGGGGCCTTCGGCCATCACCACCGCCCGGCGGATCAGGTTGATCAACTCCCGAATATTCCCCGGCCAGGGATATTCCTTGATGGCGGCCGCCGCCTCTTCGGTGAAGCCCGCAACTTTTTTGTTGTTGATCTGGCTGGCATAGCGTTTCAGGAAGACCTGGGCCATGATCCACAGATCGTCCCCCCGGTCCTGCAAGTCGGGTAAATCAATGTTGATACCGTTGAGGCGATAATACAGGTCCTCCCGGAAGCGGCCCTGGGAGATCAACTCCTGCAAGTTGGCGTTGGTGGCGGAGATCACCCGCAAATTGACCCGCCTGCTCTCCCGGCCGCCCACCCGCTCGAAGGTAAAATCCTGCAGGAAGCGCAGCAATTTCACCTGCAACTCCGGGGGCAACTCCCCCACTTCGTCCAGGAACAGGGTGCCGTAGTTGGCCAGTTCCACCTTGCCCACCACGGTGCGGAACGCCCCGGTGAAAGAGCCCTTCTCATGGCCGAAGAGCTCGGTCTCCAGCAAGTCCCGGGGAATGGCGCCGCAGTTCACCGGCACCAGAGGTCCCCGGCTCCTCAGGCTGCGCTCGTGGATGGCCTGGGCCACCATCTCCTTGCCGGTGCCGCTGGACCCGGTGACCAATACAGGCAGATCGGCGGGCGCCACTTTGCGGATCAGATGGAACACCTGGAGCATGGTCGGGCAGGTGCCGATCATCTCCTGATGACCTGGTAAGTCTCCCCCCGCAGAACCGGTCTCCTGATTAGACCGCTTCATCTTCACCGAGTTGAGAAATTCTAAATTCTCAACCACTTTTTGCATCAGAGAGTACCTCGAGAACCGGCAACGATAGTTTCAAACAAAAGAGGAATCTCAGTTCTCCAGGCTGCCATCAATATCCGGGTTTACGACCGGCAGAAGCTGCGCCCATATCACCAGGGTTTGGGTCTGGCCTTGTATTGCTGCCAAAGCTGCCAGACCAGAGAGCGGCGGTTGTCAACCCAGACCCCAGAAGGCTTAAGGGAAGCGCCCTTTAGTAAAAAAGGCCAATACCACCAAGCCGAGGCGCCACGCCCGCATTTGCTGAGCCCGGGATTCACGGCAGTTTCACGACCTGTGAGGGCTGCGGGGCCCCCATGCCAGATTCCGCCGCCAGCTTCTCCAGCCGGGAGATGGCCGTGAGGCTGGCGAGCTCGATGCGCAACTTGTTGTTCAGATCCAGGTATTGCTTTTGGGTTTCCTGGGCCTGGGAGATCTGGTAGCTGTGCGTGATGTACTGGAGATCGGCCCAGGCCAGGAATACGGAGGTGAGCAATACCCCGGCGGTGACCAGGACCACGGCCCCCACCGCCACTCTCCCCCAGCGCCAGGGGTGGCTCACTTTGCGATTTTTAGAGATGAAGACATGTCCTGCGGTAGTCAACCGCAGAGCTAAATTGCTGGGCATCCCCCCCTACCTCCCCCTGGTCAAGCACTTTTCCTGGTAAGCTTGATACGTAACCGTCCTTTCCCCGTAGTAATTCTGACAAATTCATCCCAGAGGACGATTTGTTGGTTCGGGTTAGCCCCCGGAGGGGGGTAAATTTTTGGAAATGAATGGATCCCGTCGGGATGGGTGGCAACAGCGGATTTCGCGTTCATGATTCGCCTCCTTGTGCTACCGTGGGCCAATTCTTTGCGGCAATGCGTAACTTGGCGCTGCGGGCCCGGGGATTTCTCCTGACTTCGTCCGGGGTGGGGGTGAGAGGTTTGCGGGTGATGCGGCTCATCACCCCGGCGCGTTCCCAGGCCAGCAGCCGCTGCTTTACCAGCCGGTCTTCCAGGGAGTGGTAAGAGATAACCACCAGGCGCCCGCCGGGCTCCAACCAGGAAGGGAACTGTTCCAAGAACCCGGCCAGTTGCTCCAACTCCAGGTTCACCGCGATTCTCAGGGCCTGGAAGACCCGGGTGGCTGGATGCAGTCTCCCCCTGCGCCCCCCGGGTCCCTGGGCCTGTTCAATGACGTCCACCAACTGCCGGGTGGTCTCGAAGCGCTTTTGCCGCCGGGCCTGCACCACCAGGCGGGCGATGCGCCGGGCCCGCCGCTCTTCTCCGTAGTCCCGGAAAATCTTCTCCAGGGCGTCCTGGGAGGTGGTGTTGAGCAGCCTGGCGGCCGTGGGCTCCGGAGCCTCGGGGTCGAACCGCATGTCCAACGGCTCGTCCCCGGCAAAAGAGAACCCCCGGTGTGATTGCTGCAGTTGATAAGAAGAGAGGCCCAGGTCCAGAAGAATTCCGGCTACCTCCTTGACCTGCGCCCGGTCCAAAAGCTCCCCCAATTGCGTGTACGAGCGGTGAAAAAGGTGAAATCGGGAGGTGTGGCGGGTCAGCCGGGCCTCGGCCGCCGTTAGGGCCGCAGGATCTCGATCCAAACCCCAAAGCTCGCCATTCGGAGCAGTGCGGTCCAGGATGGCCGTGGCGTGCCCCCCCTCACCCACAGTGCCATCCACGTATAGGCGGCCAGGCCGGCAATCTAGACCCACCAGCACCTCCGTCACCATAACCGGTTCATGAACCGGGTTGTGGTCTTGGTCTAAATCAACAATTCGTGTAAGACCTCTTCCGTAATGGATTCTTCCAACTGTGTCCGGTGGGCCTCAAAGGTCTGGCGGTCCCAGACTTCAAAACAGCGGATGGCGCCCACCAGGCAGACTTCCCGACTGAGTTTGGCATAGTCCCGGAGATTGGGGGGAATGAGGATGCGGCCCTGGCGGTCCAGGGGGCACTCCTCCACCCCGGAGATCAGAAACCGCTGGAAGGCTCGTAGTTCTTTGCGAAAGAGGGGCTGCTCCGCAAATTTGGCCTCGATTTTCACCCATTCCGACTGGGGAAAGGCCAGGATGTAGCCCCCGAAATTGGTGAGGATGAGCTGGCGATCATTGCGTTCCTGCAAGACCTCCCGGTAGCGGGAGGGGATGGAAACCCTTCCCTTGTTATCCATGAAATGGAAATAACTACCGGTGAACATCTTCCCCCCATTAATCCCCACTAAGCCCCACTTTTTCCCACTGGGAGGTAAAATACGCCCCTTTTTAGGG
>DASWLF010000225.1:0-5468 GCA_036396255.1 Desulfobaccales bacterium | reverse complement strand
GAAAAATATCAACCTCGCGGCCCGGCTGGGTGAAAAAAGCGCCGCCACTTATCTAAAAGCCAGAGAGGAAAAGCTCAAACGGGGTTTAGGAAAGCACCGGCAGGCACCGCAAAAGAAATAAGACCAGAGCCAACAAATTATATGGAAATGTGGGAAGCAACTTCTTAAAGGAAACCTAATTTATCTTAATGATGTCGGAAATTGTCAGGCAGCGGGGCATGAAAGGCAAGTATACTGATGCCTGCTCCGAATAGTTCTGAAGAGGGAGATTAGTTATTACTCGGGGCACTAAAGAAATTACATTGGTTCGGTTTGAGGGCACGGCACGCCGTGCCCCTACGGTTCAGAGAGGGCAATTGGTTTTTCGCTCCGAGTAATAAAACCGAGATAATCCTTGCATCCCCAAACTATTCATGGTTTCGAGTGGGCCGCAGGCCCATAAGTGACTACTGGCTATTTCGATTTTCGACCTCATAAGAATATTTCGCTATCTGCTTCCTAGGGTGACTCTCATACCTCAGAAAAAATTGAGTATAATGAAGCAGCAGATATCGTCTTACGTGGGGCCCTGTTTTCCAGAGACCTAAGACCCAAAATTAGAACTACAGATGAAGACTCGGCTGGATCAGCTTCTGGTGGCCCGGGGTCTGGCTTCGAGCCGGACCCAGGCCCAGGCCTTGATCCTGGCGGGCCGGGTGGCGGTGGCCGGGGCGGCGGTCACCAAGGCCGGTTCCCTGGTGCCGGCAGACGCCGCGGTGGCCGTCAAGGCGCCGCCCTCCCAATATGTCAGCCGGGGGGGGGAGAAGCTGGCCGCGGCCCTGGTCCACTTTAAGGTGGCGGCCGCCGGTAAGGTGGCCCTGGACGCGGGCGCCTCCACCGGGGGCTTCACCCACGTCCTCCTGACCCAGGGGGCCCGGCAGGTCTATGCCGTGGACGTGGGCTACGGCCAGTTGGACCCGTCCCTGCGCCGGGACCCCCGGGTGGTGGTGCTGGAGCGGCGCAATCTCAGGCTGCTGCCCCGGGAGGACGTGCCCCAACCCGTGGACCTGGTCACCCTGGACCTCTCCTTCATCTCCCTGACCCTGGTGTTGCCGAAGATATTGGAGTTCCTCAAACCCCGGGGGGAGGTGCTGGCCCTGGTGAAGCCCCAGTTTGAAGTGGGCAAAGGCAAGGTGGGGAAGGGCGGGGTGGTGCGGGACCCGCAGTTGCAGCAGGAAGCAGTGGCCAAGGTGGCCCGGGCCGCGGCCTCCCTGGGCTTCCAGGTGAGCCCGGCCTTTGCCTCGCCGCTCAAGGGCCCCAAGGGGAATCAGGAATATTTTCTATATCTTACCGGGCCGGAGGCGAAGCCTGCCCCGGCGGATTTTATTGACAAGCCCGCTGGCGGAATTTAATATTTAGATTAGATGGCAATCTAATAATGAGATAAAAACCTGATTTATTACCGTCCCTGGAAGCCGGCTGGGCCAAGGTCCTGCGGCTGGCCAGGGATGGTCAGGCCTGGAGTCAAGTCATGGAAAATCGTGTTAAAACCGTGCTGTTGTTGGCCGGGCTCACAGCCTTCCTGGTTTTCATGGGGAAAGTCCTGGGCGGCCGTTCCGGCATGTACGTGGCCTTTGTGCTGGCGTTGGCCATGAACTTTTTCAGTTACTGGTTCTCGGATAAGATCGTCCTGCGGATGTATGGCGCCCAGGAGGTGAGCCCGTCGGAGGCCCCGCAACTGCACCAGATAGTAGATGAACTGGCCCGGGAGGCGGGCATCCCCAAGCCCAAGGTCTACATCATCCAGGATGATTCACCCAACGCCTTTGCCACCGGCCGCAACCCGGAGCACGCGGCGGTGGCGGCCACCGAGGGCATCATGCGCCTGCTGACCCCCACGGAGCTTAAGGGGGTGCTGGCCCACGAAATCGGCCACGTGCGGAACCGGGACATCCTGATCTCCAGTATTGCCGCCACCATGGCCGGGGCCATCATGATCCTGGCGGACATCGCCAGGTTTGGCGCCATCTTCGGCCTGGGCCGGGACGACGACGAGGGGCCGGGAATTTTGGGGGTCCTGGTCATGTCCATCATTGCCCCCATCGCGGCCATGCTCATCCAGCTGGCCATCTCCCGCTCCCGGGAGTACCTGGCGGATGAGACCGGGGCGAGGCTCGCCCACAACCCCGAATCCCTGGCCCGGGCCCTGGAGAAGCTTGCCATGGGGGTGGAGCGCGCTCCCATGAACGCCAGCCCGGCCACGGCCCACATGTTTATCGTCAACCCCCTGACCGGCCGCAGCCTCATGAACCTGTTCAGCACCCATCCCCCCATCGAAGAAAGGGTGGCGCGCCTGAGGGCCATGCGTAGCTATTAAAACTTTAACCCTTAAGATTTCGTGGTATAAACGGCTCATCTGCCTGGGCAGGTGGGCCTCTACTATTTACCAGCCTGGGCTTGTAATGACTAAAGAAAACTGGCAAGGGAAATATTGTATATTAGGCCAAGGGAAATTGTGACGATAAGCGGTTCAGAGAGATATGTTTAGAAAGTCTCATTCTTATTCCAGAATGCATCTGGAAGCATGGCTTGGTACACTGGATATCGACGCAGAAGCGGTGGCCGACGTGGGCGGCAGGGGGTTGCCGGTGAAAAACCGGGTTAAATCCTGGAAAGTGGGAAGATATGATGTCCTGGATCTCGATGAATATGATCTGAACCAGGAATGGGACATAAACGAAGTTTACGACGCGGCCTTCTGCCTGGAAGTCTTCGAATACGTCTACAATCCCCTGCAGGCGATGAGAAACCTTAATAGAATTTTGAAGAGCGGAGGGGTGCTGTATGCGTCATTTCACTTCATCTATCCGCACCACGGGCCCAGGGGGATGGATTATCTTCGGTATACCCGGTGGGGGGTGGACAAGTTGTTGGAAGAAGCGGGATTTAGGTCATGGGAGCGATATTCCCGTCCCTTCAGGAGACCTTGGGGCCCCACCTTTTTATACCTGGGAGAAAAGATGAAGGGGATAGATAAGAACCAGGGCCAGATACACGAAGCTCAGGGTTATCTAGTAAAGGCACTGAAATGAGATAAACGTGGGGTTTTCAAGCAGACAATGAGGAGAGCGGCCATGAGACACCGGCACCTAACAATCATTGTGGCACTTTGCTTAGCCTTGATAGTTCCAGTGGCCGCCTGGGGCGGGCAGAACCTGCTGATCAAGGGGATCGAGGCCCAGAAAGCCGGGAAGAACGAAAAGGCCATGGAATTATTAGGCGCATACCTGAAGCGCTATCCCCAGATGGCGGAGGCCCGGCGCTACTATGCCCAGGCCCTGGCTGGAATGGGACGAAAAACCGAGGCGCTGGAGGAGTTCAACAAAGGGTTGGCCAAACACCCGAGGGACATACAGTTGCTGATTGCCAAGGGAAACCTGCTGGCCGGAATGGGTCAGCGGGCTGAGGCGATTGAGGTCTTTACCCAGGCCATCAACTGCGACCCCAGAAGCGCCGAGGCTCTTAAAGAACGCGGCGAATGCCAGGCTCAGGAGGGCTGTTTTCCCGAAGCCATGGTAGACCTTAACCGGGCCGCCAAGCTGACCCCATTGGACCCCTGGGTCTATAATAAACGGGGAATTGTTTGGTTCTGCCAGGGCGAATATAACAAGGCAGTGGCAGACTTCTCTACCGCCATCCGCCTGGCCCCGGACTCGCCCCACGCCTATTTCTTCCGGGGCAACATGTACCGCCATCACCTGGGCCAAATAGACAAAGCGGTGGCTGACTACGAGAAGGCTTGCAAACTGGGGCACCCTCTGTCGTGCCGGGAACTGGAGAAGCTGGGGAAAGAAAAATAGTTTTGAGTTTTGAGTTTCGAGTTTTGAGTTTTGAATTCTGGTATTATTATTTCTTGGACCGGCTTGATTTTGATATAATTTCAAAACAATTAGAGCCGAAAATAAACAGAGACCATTGCTGGACCGAAAGTCTCAATCAAAGACAGCTAAGAACTCAAAACTCGAAACTCGAAACCGGAGGAAACCACGATGGCAAGAACCTGGCTAAAGGGTTTGCTAATCCTTTTTGCCCTCTTATTCTTAAGTGCCGGGGCCATGCAGGCGGATGCCTGGGCCCGGGCCGGCGGCGGCCGGTCCTCGGGCAGCCGGGGCTCCAGGTCGGCGTCGCCCCCCAGTACTTACACCGCGCCGCGGCCCACCCAGCCGACCCCCGGGGTCACCCCGAGCCGGCCCATGACCCCATCGCCCACTTCCCAACCCAGCAGCTTCTGGCGCAGCTTCGGCGGCGGCATGCTGGGAGGGCTGGCCGGCGGGATGCTTTTCCATAGCCTCTTCGGCGGCCCCGCGGCGTACGGCGCCTCGGGTGCCGGCGGCGGTGGCGGCATCGGTCTCTTTGACATCCTGCTCTTGGCCGGCATCGGCTACCTGATCTACTGGTACATCAAGAAAAGGCGCCGGGAAGCCGTGGCTACAGAGGGCTATTACCAGAGCACTTCCGTGGAGCCGGCCCCTCAGGCCCAGTTCCCGCCGGTTTACGACCAGCCTCAGATATCGGCGGCGGGTCAGGATCTGGAACAGGGATTGGCCAACATCAAGCAGTTCGACCCTTACTTTGAAGAAGCCACCTTCCAGGACCTGGGCATGGACGTGTTCTTCAAGATCCAGGGGGCCTGGGCCAACCGGGACCTGTCCAGCGTCCGCAGCCTGCTCACCGATGAAATGTTCCGGATTCTCCAGGCGGACGCCGACCGGCTGAAGGCGGAAAAGAAGATCAACCGCCTGGAAAACATCGCGGTGCGCTCCGTGGACATCACCGAGGCCTGGCAGGAGTCGGGCGCCGACTTCATCACCGCGAGGGTCTACGCCAACCTGCTGGACTACAACGTGGACGAAACCACCGGCCAGGTGGTGGAAGGCAGCAAAACCGAGCCGGTGAAGTTCGAGGAATACTGGACCTTCACCCGGCCGGTGGGGAATAACCCCTGGCAACTGTCCGCCATCCAGCAGCCGGCTTAAAAGACGGTTTTCTGTTTTCTGTTTTCTGTAAGAGCAAAAGCAAAACCAAAAAGCCAAAAGGGGCGATCCGGTGGGTCGCCCCTGCTTTTTGAGGAACATGTAGCACAAGCATCCCGCCTTTGTTCCCTTTAATATAGAACCGCCGCCCCCGGCGGTTCATGCGCCGGCGAGGGCGCCGGCGCTACATTTTCATACAAAACCCTTAAAGGGTTGGGTGGGGGGTGTGGGGGGAGGGCAGGGAGCTGGCTCCCTGGCCCTCCCCCCACAAAAATTTAGGGGGGCTGGGCCCGTGGCCCAGCCCCGTCAACCTTTTCCCCCCTGCCTAAGAACCGCCGGGGGCGGCGGTTCTATATTAAAGGGAACAAAGGCGGGATGCTTGTGCTACATGTTCCTCAAAAAGCAGGGGCGACCCACCGGATCGCCCCTTTTGGCTTTTTGGTTTTGCTTTTGCTC
>DASWLF010000224.1:0-2608 GCA_036396255.1 Desulfobaccales bacterium | reverse complement strand
GCGCCGGCAAACCACCATCCAGGTCAAAGAAATCAAAGTGCGGCCCAAGATCGAGGAGCACGACATGGCCTTCAAGCTGCGGAACACCCGGCGCTTTCTGGAAGAAGGCGACAAGGTCAAGATCTCGGTGATTTTCCGGGGACGGGAAATTGCCCACACCGATCGCGGCTTCAAGCTGTTGGCCCAGATGACCGAAGCCCTGGTGGACGTGGGCACCGTGGAGCAGAATCCCCGGCTGGAAGGCCGGAACCTCTCCATGATCGTGACCCCCAAGTGAAATAAAGTTTTCGGTTTCCAGTTTCCGGTTTTCTGTTACACTATAAAACTGGCCATAGAAAAAAGGGCTTGCCAGAGGCTCAAGTCCTCGGGCGCCCTTTTGGGTGATTCTTTTTTTACGGTAAACCGAAAACCGAAAACCCGTCATTTAAGTGAGGTTTCACATGCCCAAGATCAAAACCCATCGCGGGGCGGCCAAACGTTTCAAGGCCACGGCCGGCGGCCGGGTGAAACATAAACGGCCCTTTCACAGCCACATCTTGACCAGTAAATCGGCCAAGCGTAAACGGCAGCAGCGGCAGCCGGCTTATGCGGCGGGAACTGAACTCAAGAGCCTGAAGCGACTTTTGCCGTACCTTTGAGATAGGAGTGCCCCATGCCTCGCGTCAAGAAAAGCGTCGCCTCCCGGGCCCGGCGCAATAAATTTTTGGGAATGGCCACCGGCTACCGCAGCGGCCGCCGGCGGCTGTACCGCTCCGCCCGGGAGGCGGTGGAACGGGCCCTGACCTTCGCCTACCGGGACCGCAAGGTCCGCAAGCGGGAGTTCCGCGCCCTGTGGATCACCCGGATCAACGCCGCCCTGCGCCCCCTGGGCCTGTCTTACAGCAAGTTCATCGGCGGCCTGAAGCAGGCCCGGATCAACCTGGACCGCAAGGTCCTGGCCGACCTGGCCATCCACGACCCCCAGGGCTTCGCCCGTATCGCCGACCTCTCCCGGGGGGCGCCGTAAGGGCCGGTTTTTTGTTTTTAGTTTTTGGTTCTTGGTAATTTTAAATACTCACCGAAAATTAATCCTAACTCCAAAAAGGCGCGTATGGCCGGAACGAAACCGTAGGGGCGGGTTTAAAACCCGCCCCTACCCAATATTTTTCCTCCTGAGGACTTCATAGATGTCCGGCCAGGAAATCAAGAAACTCGAGGATGCCGCCCTGCGGGAAATCGGGCAGGCGCAAACCGCCGAAGCCCTGGAGTCCCTGCGGGTCAAATACCTGGGCCGCAAAGGGGCCCTGACCCAGGTCTTGCGCTCCTTGAAGGAATTGCCTCCCGAGGTCCGCCGCCCGGCGGGTCAGGAGGCCAACCGCGCCAAAGTGGCCCTGGAAGCCGCCCTGGACCTGGCCCTAACCGCCCTCAAAGAGGCCCGGCGCCGCGGCGTGGGTCCGGTTCTGGACGTCACCCTGCCGGGCCGCCGCCCCCCCCTGGGCCGCCTCCACCCCTTGAATCAGGTCATGGCGGAAGTTTGCCACATCTTCCTGCACCTGGGCTTTGAGGCCGTGGAAGGCCCCGAGGTGGAGCTGGACTGGTACAACTTCGAGGCCCTGAACCTGCCCCCGGACCACCCGGCCCGGGACATGCAGGACACCTTCTACTTCAACGACCAGGTGCTCTTGCGCACCCACACCTCCCCCATGCAGATCCGCACCATGGAGCGGCGCCAACCGCCGGTGCGCATCATCGCGCCGGGGAAGGTCTACCGCCGGGACTCCGACATCACCCATTCGCCCATGTTCCACCAGGTGGAGGGCCTGCTGGTGGACCGGGGGGTGACCTTCGCGGACCTCAAGGGCACCCTCACCGCCTTCGTGCACGAAATGTTCGGCCCCGAAGTGAGCCTGCGTTTCCGGCCCAGCTATTTCCCCTTCACCGAGCCCAGCGCCGAGGTGGACATCGAGTGCGTCATCTGCGGGGGGGCAGGCTGCCGGGTCTGCAAGATCACCGGCTGGCTGGAGATCCTGGGCGCCGGCATGGTGCACCCCGCGGTCTTCGAAGCCGTGGGCTACGACCCCGAAGAATACACCGGCTTCGCCTTCGGGCTGGGCATCGAGCGCATCGCCATGCTCAAGTACGGCATCGACGACATCCGCCTCTTCTTCGACAACGACCTGCGCTTCCTGCGGCAATTCTAAGCAATCAGATAAAGAAAATTCCCGGAATGGATTAGGCCCTAAAGCCTGCCGTCCCTGGGTTAATTTTCCAAGAATTACATATCCTCACGGGGAGGCGGTTTAACCTGATTCTAACCGAGAGAAGTCTTGTTCCTGGCAGAATTGATAAATTTCTGGTACAATTCATTCGATCTTACTGGCGGTCCATAACTCCATCTCAGACTTGCCTTAGACCAAGCCAACCCATCTTTCCCTCACGCATAATTTTCCATGATGCTGGAAAATAAGGGAAATCTTTTTAGGGAGGATACCATGGGAAATATCATACGGGCCGAAGCCATGCCCACCAATATCATTTTGAATCCGGATGAGGCTTCCATCGAGGAGTACGCCGAAGCTCTCGGCAGTATCTGGCCCCAAGACAAAGAAATGCCCATCTGGTTACACTG
>DASWLF010000223.1:0-3150 GCA_036396255.1 Desulfobaccales bacterium | reverse complement strand
CGGCCATGGGCAGCGAGGATTTTTCCTATTTCGCCGCCCAGGTCCCGGCCTTCTACTTTTTCCTGGGGGTGCGCCACCCCGGCGGCCGGGCCCAGGCCCTCCACTCCCCCCTGTTCAACCCGGACGAAGCCGCCCTGCCCTGGGGCCTTACCGCCGCCGCCGGACTGCTGGCGGCCTTAAGCGAGCCGGAGGCGGTCATTTGAGGGGCGGACCGGGGGCTTACAATCGCCCTCCCCTCAAGCTCCCCTACCAACCCCCTAAAATGGTAGGGGCGGTTCGCGAACCGCCCCTACAAGGGATGAGAAGCCGGTTTACCGATTACCGTCAGCGGGAGCCGGTCTCCTCCTTTCCTGGCCGGTGCAGCTTCTTGACCCACTCCGGGGTGGCCGCCCCGGGAATGGCGTCCCCTTCGGGGATGTAAGGCTTCAGGTCCAGGATGGGGGAGCCGTCCAGGGCGTCCAGGTCCGCCACTTCCAGCATGTTCCCCTGCACCTTGACGAGGCGGCAGGCGCAGATGCCGATGAGGTTGGGCCTCACCGGCGCCCGGGTGGCAAAGACCCCGGTCAGCGGGTTGGCCGGGTCCCGCCGGGGGTGCACCTTCAGGGTGGCCCGCTCTTCGGGACGGTCATTTTGGTGAAACCAGTACAAGACCCAGAGGTGGGAAAAGCCTTCGATCCCCTGCAGGGCCGGGGCGAATTCCGGCCGGATTTCCAGGAATGTCTGCTCTCCCCGGGTCTTGACCACCCCCACCGGATTCATGCAAAAGGGGCCTATTTTCTCCCTCCCGAGGTCGTAACCGCCTGTTTTCCTTTCTCCAGCATAACCCGAGCCGGCCAAGAAAATCCAGGCTAATATCAAGATAATCAAGAATGGGGATGGGCAAACCGGGGCTTTTGGTTTCATGACTGACCCAGGGTTTTGCCTGAACCGGGGTTGGCGCCGCATCATAACTTTGGTCATAAATTCGGGATGCATCTTAAATTATCGGGGGGTCCAGTCCTTCTTGCCGCCAGTGATAGGGAACCTGGAAAGGCCAATGGGCTGGATCGCCCACCGGCAAAATCCCGGTCTCCCCCTCTGTCCAGGCTAGCCCTCAATCATCCAGTAGCAGGGAAGCGACCAGCGCCCCGGAAAACGCAAAGCGGCTCTGCCAGTTGGGGGGCATATCCAGCTGCATGACGAAGACCTTTTCCTGTCCGACGTTTTGCCCCCAATTGGAAGCCCACACCACTTTGGAACCATCTTCCGTGATCGTGGCTTGCGTCTCTTCCCAATAGGCACCGGTGGTGTTGTAGACCTTGGCCAGATAGAAGACCCGGGGGTTACTGCGGTCCAGGCGCACCAGGGTGATGGTGCGGTCCAGCCAGTTCTGCTCCGGCAAATTCGGTTCCGTATTGGTGGAAATCAAGCAGTAGCCCGAATAATTGCAGGAGATGTGAACCCCGCTGTTTAAACCAGTGGGTGCGGAGGAGGCATAATACAACCGCACCAGGGGCTGCACCAGATTGTTGGCATAATCGCTGACCGAATTCACCACCTTGGAATTGAGGTCCAGGGGGATCAGGTCGATATAGTCGGTGCGACTGTTTTGCATCACCATGACTTCTCTGCCCAGGGTGTCCAGCCCCACGTCGGAGTGGGCCGTGGTATACGCCAGGGGGTGGAAGGTGGTGAGTGCTTTGTTGGCCAGGATCAGCCCCCCGGCGCTCCAACTGCCCACCGGTTCGCCGCCGATAATCACCCAATTTCCCAAGGGCGACATGCCTACCCAATCCAAGGCCTGACCTTCCGCCAAAGGAAGCTGGTAAAGTCCAATAATCTTGTCCTGCTGGCGGTCCCAGCAGAAAATATATCTCAGCCGGTAATCGTTCTGGGAACCCTGGAGGCACAGGGCCCAATATCTTCGGTCCCTGGAAGCCTCGCCTTCGTCCTTGGTGGTCACCCGGTAGAGGTCGGGTTCGGCCTTGAGGATGGGCCCCAGGGTGGCATCCTTGGAAAAATCTTTGATCACCACCTCCTGCCCGGTGGGCACATTGAGGGTGACGATGCTGAAATCCCGCAGGCCCCAGAGCACGTTGGCATCAGTGCGGTCCCAGCGCGGCTCCGCCAGATTGTTGATGGTCCTCACCAGGTTGCCCGGCTGGTCGTAAGGGAAAGATTTGGTTTGATAAACGCGCCACTCTCCCGAGGTAATGTCCAGCAGCAGGATCATGGTTTGACCCCGGTTAAAGGGATCGAACCGGGAGTATTCCTGCCGTAATTTGGGAGCCTGGCTGACCCGGGTCAAGACGGTGCCGAACCGCCGGTCGAAAAAAGGCTGCCCCACCTGGGGGAGGTTCATGGCCAGCAGGGAATACCGGGGGTTGTCTCCTGACAGGGGATTCGGCACTTCCCTGAATTTAAAATTGGTGGGATAGTCAAGACCCAGGGAGGGGGTGGAGAAAAGGATTACCGCCAACAACAGGGCCAGGACCAGAAAAGAGATGCCGCGCCTGGGGGACGCCCCCCGGTGGTAAGACCTGCTCCCGGCAGTCATGGGACACCTCCTGGATTCTGGGTCTGCCCCTACGATGCCGTTATTCTACAAGCAATCCTTTAACTTGTAAAATTATTTGGATGGCTTGCCGGCCAGGAGGCGGGAGACCAAGGGCGCCAGCCGGGACACGGGCACCTCTTCCTGGATCACCGGCTCTCCCAGGTGGCGCAGGAGGATGAAGACCACGCCCTCCTCCCGGCGCTTTTTATCCCGGGCCAGGGCGCCCAAGACCGCTTCGGGGTCCAGGGGCGGCAAGGGGCGCAGCAGGCCGAAATCCTCCAGGAGGCGGCCCCCCCACCGGGCCTCCGCCGGAGGCAAGCCGGCCAGCTGAACCGACAGGTCCAGGGCCCCGGCCATGCCCCAGGCCACCGCCCGGCCGTGGGGCAGGCGGAAGTTTGAGGCCTGCTCCAGGCCGTGGCCCAGGGTGTGGCCGAAGTTGAGGATGCGGCGCCGGTCCCCTTCCCGCTCATCCACAGCCACAATCTCGGCCTTGATGGCCGCGGCCCGGTGGATGATCTCCGTCAATTCGCCTTCGTCCCGGAAGAGCCGGAAGCGCCCCGAGGCCAGGCGCGGCAAGAGGTCCGGGTCCCGGATGAATCCGGCCTTGAGGACCT
>DASWLF010000222.1:0-4381 GCA_036396255.1 Desulfobaccales bacterium | reverse complement strand
TGGCTGGGATACAACAAGAAGGCCTTGCGGGGCCTCAAAAAACCACCGAAGTCTGGGGCCCAAGGCGCTCCCCAGGAAATCAAGGTAGTTACTCCTCCCAAGGCCGCTACGGCCCCCAAGGCCCCCCCTCCCCCCAAGGATGATGGCCGGGAGGTGCGCCTGTACGACGTCAAGAGGAGCATCCATCATCTCCTGCTGGAACGGCTGGATCTGAGCCAGATGGAGGACCTGGATGATAGCATCCGGGCCAAAGAGATCCGCACCGCTCTGGTCCATCTCCTGGAGGAATCGGAAGAGCCCCTGAATATGGGCGAGAAGTCCCGGCTGGCCCGGGAACTGGAATTCGAGATTCTGGGCCTGGGCCCCCTGGAACCGTTGCTGGCCGACCCCGGCATCTCCGACATCCTGGTCAACCGCTACAATCAGGTATATATCGAAAAGAGGGGCCGCCTGGAGGTGGCGGACATCCGTTTTCAAGATAACGCCCATCTCCTGAAAATCATTAACAAGATCGTCAGCAACGTGGGGCGCCGCATCGATGAGTCCGTTCCCATGGTGGATGCCCGCCTCCCCGATGGCTCCCGGGTCAACGCCATCATTCCTCCTCTGGCCCTGGACGGGCCCATGCTTTCCATTCGCCGCTTCTCGGTGCAACGCCCTTCCCTGGAGGACCTGGTGGAAAAAGGGAGCCTGACCGAGGAAATCGGCGAGGTGCTGAAGGCCGTGGCCGTGGCCAAGCTTAACATCATCATTTCCGGAGGCACCGGGGCCGGCAAGACCACCATGCTTAACATCCTGTCCGGCTTTATCCCCTCCCGGGAACGCATCATCACCATCGAAGACTCCGCCGAGCTGCAGTTGCAGCAGGACCACGTCTGCCGCCTGGAGACCCGCCCCCCCAACGTGGAAGGCAAGGGGGAGATCACCCAGCGGGATCTGGTGCGCAACTGTTTGCGGATGCGGCCCGACCGGGTAATCGTGGGCGAAGTGCGGGGCCCCGAGGTCATCGACATGCTGCAGGCCATGAATACCGGCCATGAAGGGTCCATGACCACCATCCACGCCAATACCTCCCGGGATGCCCTGATGCGCCTGGAGACCATGATCTCGCTGTCCGGCATGAGCATCGGCGAGAAGGCCATGCGCCAGATGGTCAGTTCGTCCTTAAACCTGATCATCCAGCTGGTGCGCCACAGTGACGGCTGCCGCCGCATGGTGGCCCTCTCGGAAATCACCGGGATGGAGAGCGGGGTGATCAGCATGCAGGATATTTTCGTGTTCGAACGCCATGGCATGGACGAGGAGGGGATGATCCTGGGCCGGTTTGCGTCCGCCGGGGTGCGGCCCCGTTTTGCCGACCGCTGCCGGCTCTTTGGAGTGCCCCTGCCGGACAATATTTTCAACCCCCCCAGCCGACCGTTCGGCCACTGAGGGAGGTAGACATTTTGCGGCAGCAACCTGAGAGGAAGGGCTGAGTATGGCAGGCATCGAAATGCAATATGTCTTCTTGCTGCTGGGAGTTTTTGCGGGCGTCTGCCTGCTGGTGGTGGTGGTTAACCATTTCCTGGTGAAGCCCATGCAACTGCGCCGCCAACTCCACCAGCGGCTCAAGGGCGGCAAACGGGACCTGGAGGTGCGGACCCAAATTTTCAAGGCCTACCAGGAGACCCAAAGCGGCCTGATCATGTCCCTGGCCCAGTCCTTCGCCGGTTGGAGCAAGATCGAAAACTTGCAGCTTCACCTGCTGCAGGCGGATATCTTTATAAATCCCAGCATGTTCCTGTGCCTGGTGGGGTTCATGGGCAGCGTGGGGTTCTTCGCGGGAATCATGCTGAATAACTTCCTGTGGGCCCTGGGCGTGGGAGTATCCCTGGCCATGCTGCCCATCATGTATCTGCGCTGGAAGAAACGGCGCAAGACCGCGAAATTCGAAAAGCAGATGCCCGATGCCATGGAGCTTTTGGCCCGGTCGCTGAGGGCCGGTCATACCCTGAGCGGTACCCTGGAGCTGGTGAGCCAGGAGAGCCCCGCGCCCCTGGGTGCGGAAATGCGCATCACTTACGAAGAGCAACGCCTGGGCCTGAGCATGGACCAGGCCCTCCGGCGCATGGGGGAGCGGGTGGCCAGCCGGGACCTGTGCTTCTTTGTCACCGCGGTCTTGATCCAGCTGGAAACCGGGGGCAACCTGGCCGAGATTCTGGAAAACATCGGCCTCATCATCCGGGACCGCCTCAAACTGAAGAGCAAGGTCAAGGGGCTCACCGCGGAAGGGCGTTTCTCCGCGGTCATCCTGGGACTCTTGCCGGTGCTGACCTTCGTTGCCCTCATGTTCATTAACCGGCCATATGTCATGACCTTGCTCACCGATCCCATGGGGATCCAGATCTTTACCATAGCCATCGTCAGCGTCGTGATGGGGGCCCTGGTGATGAAGAGAATGGTCGCCATCAAGGTTTAGAGGAGAATGAAATGGGTGGAATGGACTTGCTCATCTGGATCGGCCCCTTCGCCACTGCCTCGCTCTTGATTTACGGGCTTCTGGTGTTTTTCCAGCACCGCAAGGTGGTGCGGGACCGCTGCAAAAAAGCCGCCACCACTGTTCTCCCCCGGTTTCACCGGGACGCCATGGACAACTCCTTGAAAAGGCGGTTTTTAGAGTGGGTCTCCTCCATTGGCAAATGGGCCAGCAGTGAAAAAGAGGATTCCTCCCAAGTGCGCTTCACCCTGATCCAGGCAGGGTTCCGCCACCCCAAGAGCCCCGGCATCTATTTCGGCATCCGGGCCCTGTCAGCCATTGCCTTACCCATCCCCTACCTGTTGTTCAGCGCCATAGAGGGGGAAATGGGCACCGGTAGCCTTCTCTGCCTCTTTGGCCTGGCCGGCGGCGGCTTCTATTTGCCGATGTATGTGCTCCGGTTCATTACCGGCCGGCGCATGGACCGCATTGACAAGGCGTTGCCCGACGTCCTGGACCTGTTCATTGTCTGCATGGAAGCAGGCCTGGCGTTGCAGGCCACCATCAACCGCGTGGCAGAAGAGGTTCGCAGCATTTCCGCCGAGCTCTACAACGAGTTTCAACTCACCAACGCCGAGCTCCGCACCGGCATCGCCAGGGAGACGGCCCTGAGGAATTTGGGGGAGCGCACCGGGGTGCAAAACGTCAAGGCCTTGGTGGGATTGATGGTGCAATCGGAAAAGATGGGCACCAGTATCGGCCAGGCCCTCAGAACCCATGCGTCCTTTCTCAGGGTGCAGCGGGGTTTGAAAGCCGAAGAGAAAGCCGCGAAATTGCCGGTGAAGATTCTCTTTCCCATGATGTTCTTCATCTTTCCGGCCATTTTCGTGGTGGTTCTGGGTCCGGCCGTCATCCAGATGAGCCAGAATGCCTTTTTCAACGGTTGAACCTGGCGGGAGG
This sequence comes from Desulfobaccales bacterium, assembly GCA_036396255.1. Lineage (GTDB taxonomy): Bacteria > Desulfobacterota > Desulfobaccia > Desulfobaccales > 0-14-0-80-60-11 > DASWLF01. The sequence continues at coordinate 966 of DASWLF010000222.1, read as the reverse complement.
GCCAGGCCATGGAGAAGATGAGAGTCAAAATAGTCGCCCGGCGCCTGGGGACGCGGGTGGGACTCATGGTAAAAGTGTTTGACATTACTGTAAATTATTGCTAAACAGCAAATGGGTGAGAAGGATATATGGGCAGGCTGAACCGCAGAGCCGCAGGATTGGAAGGGTAGCATGAGCACGCGCATTCTTCTCGCCGACGAGAACCAGATCGCGCGTGAGGGACTGCGGGCTCTGGTGGAAAGAGAACCCGACCTGGAGGTGGTGGCGGAAGCGAACAATGGCCAGACCGCCCTGCGCCTGGTGGGAGAAATGGCGCCTGACCTGGTCATTGCTGACCTGGGCCTGCCCGATCTCACCGGCGCGGAGGCCATCCGGCAGATGCTGGCCGCCTCCCCCGGCATCAAGGCGCTGGCCCTGTCCATCTATGCCGATCGTCGCTTTGTGGTAAACGTCTTGAAAGCCGGTGCGGCGGGGTATCTCTTGAAAGACCGGGCCTTCGAGGAGTTGGTGGTCGCCATCCGAGCCGTGGTGGCAAATCGATCTTACATCAGTCCCGGCCTTTCGGAAATCGTGGCCCAGGACTATCTGGAGGCTCTGCGGGAAGGGGAAGCGCGGTTTCGCACCATTTTCGAGGGCGCCAGCATCGGCATTGCCCTGGTGGGACGGGACGGCCACGTGGTGGAGAGCAACCCCACCCTTCAGAAAATGCTGGGTTATACCCAGGAGGATTTGCTCAACCGGGTTTTCACCGATTTTATCAAGGCCGAAAACGCCGAGCGCTGCAATATCTTGTTCAAAGAACTGGTGGAAGGCAAACGGGAATCTTACCAGGTGGAAAAACCTTATACCCGCAAGGATGGCCGCGAGGTCTGGGGCCGCCTGTCCGTTTCCCCTTTCCGGGGCACCCGGGAGAAAGACCAGTTCGCGGTGGCCATGGTGGAGGACATCACCCATCAGAAGCAGGCC
>DASWLF010000221.1:0-2326 GCA_036396255.1 Desulfobaccales bacterium | reverse complement strand
GGAGCTGGACCGCCTGGCCCTGTCCTGGCTGGCCCAACTGCTGGCGCGGGTCAAAAAGGCCTATGGGGATTACGAGTTCCATCAGGCCTACCACCGCCTGCACCAGTTCTGCGCGGTGGAGATGTCCGCCATTTACCTGGATATCTTGAAGGACCGCCTCTATGTTTCCCGGGCTGACTCCCAGGCGCGGCGCAGCGCCCAGTCCACCTTGTGGGACCTGCTCCAAAGCCTGACTGCGGCCATGGCCCCCATCCTCTCTTTCACCGCCGAGGAAGTGTGGCAATACCTGCCGGGGCGGGGCCGCCCGGAGAGCGTGCATCTGGCGGCCTTTCCCGAGCCGGAGGCCGGGTTCCCCGATGAGGCCTTGCTGGCGAAATACGACTTTCTGCTGAAGGTCCGCAGCGACATCAACCGGGGTCTGGAGGAGGCCCGCAAGACCAAGCGCCTGGCCACCGCCCAGGAGGCCCGGGTGGTGCTGGGGGCCCAGGGGGAACTCCTGGCAAAGCTGACCGGCCAGGCGGCGGAGCTCAAAACCCTGGCCCAGGTGGCGGACTTGGTGGTGGCCCCGGGGGGCCAAGGATTGGAGGGGCAGGAAGTCCCGGGACTGCGGATCCAAGTGGAGCCGGCCCCGGGAAGCAAGTGCGTCCGCTGCTGGTTCACCCTAACCTCGGTGGGCGAAGACCCGCGGCACCCGCAAATCTGCGGCCGCTGCCGCCAGGTCTTGGAGGCCTAAAACTTGGACCGCAAGTTGGCCATCCTCATCCCGGTGCTGGTGGCGGGACTGGCGTTGGACCTGGTAAGCAAGCTGCTGGTCCTCCACTACCTGCCGCTGGGGGCCCAGATTCCCCTGGTCCAGGGCTTTTTCAACCTGGTGCACGTGCACAACCGGGGTGCGGCCTTCGGCTTGCTGTCCAACTGGTCCGTGGAGTTTGCCCGGCTGTTCTTCATCGGCACCACCACCCTGGTGCTGGCGGTGGTGGGCTATCTCTGGTGGCGCCTGCCCCGGGGCCAATGGCAGGCGGTCCTGGGCTACAGCCTGATCATTACCGGGGCCCTGGGCAATCTGCTGGACCGGCTGCGCCTGGGCGAGGTGGTGGACTTTCTGGACTTCTATTGGGGGCGCTACCATTGGCCGGCCTTCAATGTGGCGGACAGCCTGGTCTGCCTGGGGGCCGGAGTTTTGGTCTGGGTAATCTTGACGGAAGAGAAGAGGGCCAATGTATCCAGTACTGTTTGAATACGGGCCGTTGCGGGTCTTTACTTACGGGTTCTTCCTGGCCATGGCCTTTCTTTGCGCCATCTACGTGGCGGCCCGGGAGGCCCGGCGGCTGGGCCTGCCGGTGGGGAGATTTTACGATCTTTGTTTCTACGCGGTGCTGGCGGCGCTGGTGGGCTCGCGCCTGCTTTACGTCCTCCTGGACTTGCGGCACTTTCTGGCCAACCCCCTGAAAATCTTCGCTTTATGGGAGGGGGGGCTGGTATTCCACGGCGGCGTGGTCCTGGCGCTGGCGGCGGTCTTCTATTACCTCAGGCGCCACAACCTCCCCTGGCGGCCCACCCTGGACGCCCTGGCCCTGGGGATGCCGGTGGGCCAGTTTTTCGGGCGCCTCGGCTGCTTCATGGCCGGGTGCTGCTACGGCGCCCCTTCCCACCTGCCCTGGGCCGTGACCTTCACCAACCCGCAGACCTTGTGCCCGGTGCGGGAGCCCTTGCATCCGGCCCAACTGTACGAGGCCTTTCTGGCCCTGGGGGTGTTCGGCATCCTCTACCTTTTCAGAACCAGAAAGCGCTTTGACGGTCAACTGATGCTTACCTATTTCGCCCTGGCGGGCCTGGTGCGCTTCGTGGTGGAGTTTTTCCGCAGCCCGCTGGACTACCGCGGCCCGGTGTTGTGGGGCTGGATGCCCTTGACCCAGCTGACGGCCTTGGGCCTGGCCCTGGTCTGCGGCCTGCTGTTGTTCTACTTTATATGGCGGTCCCAGACGCAACCACAAGATTGACAAGAAATTCCGGCGAAAAGGCGAAAAGGACAAATTCCCGGTCATTTTTCTTTTCCCCTTTTCGCCCCTGCGTTAAAAGGGGGGGAACCAGTGCACGCACGCCGGTGGCTCACGGCCCTGATCATCCTGCCCATCCTGTTGCTGGCGCTCCTTAAGGGAGGCCACTTCTCTTTTGTGCTCATTATTTTGCTGGTGAACGGCCTGGCACAGTGGGAGTTCCTGGGGATGTTCCAACCCGTCGGCGACCGTCTCCGCCGGGTTAAGGCCATTCTGCTGGGGACTTTGCTGCTCCTGAGCTTTTGCACAACCCAGCGAGGTTTCAATCT
>DASWLF010000220.1:0-7284 GCA_036396255.1 Desulfobaccales bacterium | reverse complement strand
CCTTACTGGCGCTGGCCCAGCGGCAAGGCGTCCCAGCGGCTGACCCCCGCCGCAGCCCCGCCCCCCGCCTGGCTGATGGAGTAGCGGCCCCGGCCGGGGGCAGACCTCTATGTCCGCCCTTATGGAAGCCAACACCTGGGTCGGCCCCTACAGAATATGGACCCGTTTGAGTACAACCTGGCATTAATTGACAGGAGGAGAAATTATGCCCTTAGCTAAGCAGTTGTCCGGCAAAAACATCGCCATTCTGGTAGAGGATATGTACGAGGATCTGGAATTGTGGTATCCCCTCCTGCGGATGCGGGAAGCCGGAGCCAAGGTGACGGTGGTGGGGCCCCAGGCCGGCCAGACCTATACCAGCAAGCACGGGTACCCGGTGCAGGCGGAGACCTCCGTCCATAAAGTGCAGGCCCGGCAGTTTGACGCGGTGATCATCCCCGGAGGTTATGCGCCGGACCGCATGCGCCGACATCCGGACATGGTGGCTCTGGTCCGGGAGGCGGCCCGGCAGAACAAGGTGGTGGCCGCCATCTGCCACGCCGGCTGGATGCTGGCCTCCGCCGAGGTACTCCGGGGCAAAAAGGTCACCGGCTTTTTTGCCATCAAGGATGACCTGATCCATGCGGGGGCCAATTACCAGGACGCCGAGGTGGTGGTGGACGGCAACCTCATCACTTCCCGGCAGCCGGAGGATTTGCCGGCCTTTTGCCAGGCCATCATCGCCGCCCTGGCCGGCGAAGTCCGTTGCCCCGCCTGCCAGATGCCCCTGTATAGCGGCCAGCCCTGGGACTAGTGGGCCAGGTACCGGGACAGGCTATGGGACATTTATGAAATTAGGTTCATCTATGATCCGGTTCTTTATTAATCTTTCAAACAAGTTACCATATTTGGCCGCAGACTTGCATCGCCAGGCAGTGCCGGGCCGTGACCGCGGTGAACCCGGCGGGAGCCCGGAGCGATGGCAGGGGGACGATCATTTACCGGGGTATGGGAGGCGGCCAACCGGGGCCCGGGGCCGGACCAGGAGAAGCTGGACCGGGCCCTGGTGGCCGGCCTGCTGCTGGACACCATGCTGGATGGACCGGGTGCTCCGGAGGACGCCCGGTCCCAGCCCCTGGCGGTCAAGGCCCGTCTCCAACGTAACCTGGTGACCCACCTGGCCGGGCGGGTCACCCTGGACCACTTCCGCACCCTGGTCCGCAACCTGGACCGCTGGTTCCCCCACTATTACCCCCTGGTCTCCCCCGCCCTGGCCGGGAGTGAGGCCCGGGGCGCCGCCGGCGAGGCCCCCTTCCGGTCTGAGGCGGCGCCCTTGGGCGGTGCCCGCGCCCTGCGGGAGGAGGCGCTGAAAAATTGGCTCAGCAGCCGGGTTCAGGAACTTCTGCCCCACCGCCCCCACCGCAAGCTGCATCCGGATAAACTGCGGGATTTCTTGCGCCGCACCCAGGGGAGATGGTTCCGGGTCAAGGATTTCCAGAGCCACTTCCAGGTTGACCGCAAAACCGCCTGGGAATACCTGCAAAAATTGCTGGCCGCGCAACTGCTGGACCACAACCAGGAGCGTTCCGCCGCGGTGCGCTACTGCCTGGCGGACCCGTTTCTGGTGGTACGGGCCGGGGCCCTGCGCCAGAAAGCGGCGGAGGTGCGGGGAGACCTGCCCCTGGCCCTGGCGCGGGCGGCGGCCGACTGGCTCATCACCACCGGGGGGGAACCCTTCTGGGAGGATCAGTGGCGGGGGGGCCACCACGGCGCCCAACGCCAGCAAATCCTCGTCAGGCTGAAGGCCGCGGGGGTTCTCCGAGTCGTGGTCCAAAGGGGAAGCAGCCGAATGCTGCAATTGGCCCGCCACTGGCTTAAAGATGACGCGGGTAAGGAGTCAGGCGCCGGTTAACCCGGGCTATTTCCGCTCATGCGCCCCGCCAGGCCTCAAGCCGGCAACCACCGCCGATCCCCCGCCCGCCACCTGCTTAATTCCCATTGACCCCGCCATCTTAAGTATGTTATTTTTTCCGAATGTTCATTAGGGAGGTTACGGGGTTCGATGATTCGCGACGTTAAACATGAAACCATGCCCCGGGAGGAGCTGGAGGCGCTGCAGCTCAAACGGCTGCAAGCGGTGGTGGAGCGGCTCTATCACCTGGTGCCCTTTTACCACCGGCGCCTGGACGAAATGGGAGTGAAGCCGGAGCATATCAAGACTCTGGGGGATCTCCAGCTGCTGCCGCTTACCACCAAGCAAGACCTGCGGGATAACTACCCCTTCGGCATGTTTGCCGCCCCCATGGACCAGATCGTCCGGATTCACGCCTCCTCCGGCACCACCGGCAAGTCCACCCCGGTGGCCTATACCCAGCGGGACCTGGAGACCTGGTCGGAGCTGATGGCCCGGACCCTGGCCGCGGCCGGCACCCACCGCGGCGATATCGTCCACAACGCTTATGGCTATGGCCTCTTCACCGGCGGCCTGGGGTTCCACTACGGCGCCGAACGGCTGGGGGCGGCGGTGATCCCGGTCTCCGGCGGCCAGACCCGGCGCCAGATCATGCTGCTCCAGGATTTCGCCCCCACGGTCCTGGTCTGCACCCCCTCTTTCGCCCTATACCTGGCGGAGGTGGGTCAGGAAATGGGCGCCGACTTCCGGCAACTGAAACTGCGGGTGGGAATCTTCGGGGCCGAGCCCTGGACCGAGGGCATGCGGGTCGAGATCGAAAAAAGATTGAACCTGGACGCGGTGGACATTTACGGGCTCTCGGAGATTATCGGCCCGGGGGTGAGCGTGGAGTGCATCGAAGCCAAGCAGGGGCTGCACCTGTTCGAGGACCACTTCCTGCCCGAAATCATCAACCCGGCCACCTTAGAGCCCCTGCCCCCGGGCGAGATGGGCGAGCTGGTGATCACCACCCTCACCAAGGAGGCCATGCCGCTCTTGCGCTACCGCACCCGGGACATCACCTCGCTGAATTACGCCCCGTGCCGCTGCGGCCGCTCCCTGGCGCGGATGCACCGGCTGCGGGGCCGCAGCGACGACATGCTGATTATCCGGGGGGTGAACGTCTTTCCATCCCAGATTGAGGCGGTGCTCATGGAGACCCCGGGAGTGGCGCCCCATTACCAGCTCATTGTGGACCGGGAGGGTCAGCTGGACACCCTGGAGGTCCAGGTGGAAGTGGATGAGACCACCTTTTCCGACGAAGTCAAGCAGCTCCAGGCCCTGGCCCAGAACCTCCAGAAACAGATCAAGGACTATTTCACCGTCTCCGTGAAGGTGAAACTGGTGGAGCCCCGCAGCATACCCCGCAGTGAAGGCAAAGCCAAGCGGGTCATCGACAAGCGCCAGTTGTAGTGGTCAGGGGCAAGTGGCCAGTGGTCAGTAGTCAGTAGAAGAAGAGGCTTTCTTGAATAAGCCAGTGCGATCCTATCAGGATTTAATGGCCTGGCAGAAGGCCGTGGATTTGGTTACCGAAATTTATCAGATAAGTCATAAATTTCCCCGAGAAGAGCTCTTTGCATTGACCAGCCAACTTCGTCGGGCAGCAATATCAGTCCCCAGCAATATCGCCGAAGGGCAAGGAAGATCCTCAAGGAAAGAGTTCCTCTACTTCTTAGGAAATGCCAAAGGTTCTCTGTCGGAGGTGGAGACCCAGATTTTAATCGCTCGCAACCTTGGTTATATTGGTGAAGAAGCCTTAAATGCTCTTTTGAACCTCTCGGCAGAGGTAGGACGAATTCTAAACGGACTCCTGGCTTCGCTCAGGAATAAAAAATGAAAGGTGCTATCGCGGGAGAGAATATCTTCCTGTCATTTCTTCTGGCCACTGACCGCTGGCCACTGACCACTTTTTTTCCTACTGGCCACTGGCTACTGACCACTGGCCACTGAGGGGGCACCCCATGAAAGTCGAGCAGATCTCGGTATTTTTGGAGAATAAAGCGGGCCGGCTGGCCGAGGTCACCCGGGTCCTGGGGGAAGCGGGGATCAACATCCGGGCCCTGTCTCTGGCCGATACCACCGATTTTGGCATCCTGCGCCTGATTGTGGACAAGTACGACCAGGCCCGGGAAATCTTGAAGGGGAAAGGCTTCACCGTGGGCAAGACGGAGGTGGTGGCCGTGGAGGTGCCGGACCGCCCCGGCGGCCTGGGGTTTGTCCTCCAGATCCTGGCCCGGGCCGGCATCAACGTGGAGTACATGTACGCCTTCGTGCAGCACAGCGGCAAGAACGCGGTGATCATTTTCCGCTTCGACAATTTGGAGCAGGCCATTGCCCTGCTGCAAAAGGAAGGCGTCCACATCTACAAAGGTGAGGAAGTATACCGACTTTAGACCCAGGGAGGAATAGCTTATGAGAAGAAAGGCGATTATAGTTGGCCTGGCACTGACCCTGACAGGCTTTGTCCTGGCGTGGGCCGGTTGCGGCCCGGCTCCGAAGTCCCAGCCTTATTTGGTGGGGGGCATTTTCTCCATCACCGGGCCGGCCTCCTATCTGGGAGAGCCAGAGCGCAACTCCATGGAAATGGTGGTCGAGGAGGTCAACTCCAAGGGCGGCGTCAAGGGCCATCCTCTGAAGCTGGTCATTTATGACGACGAAGGCGACGTCACCAAGGCCCGCCTGCACGCCGAAAAACTCATGCAGAAAGACAAGGCCGTGGCCATCATCGGCCCCAGCCTTACCCACACCTCCATGACCGTGCTGGAGGTCACCCAGAAGGCCAAGCTGCCTCTGATCTCCTGCGCCGCCGGCACGGCCATCACCTCGCCCGCCAAGGAGCGTTTCTGGGTTTTTAAAACGGCCCAGACGGATCTGATGGCGGTGAGCCGCATCTATCAACACTTACAGAAGCATGGCCTGAAAAAGGTGGCCATCCTCACCGTGTCCACCGGCTTCGGGGTGGCGGGCAAGGAGCAGTTGCTCGGCCAGGCGCCCCAGCACGGTATCCAGGTGGTGGCTCAGGAGGTCTTCGGAGAAAAAGACACGGACATGACCCCCCAGCTCACCAAGATGCGGGGGACCGACGCCCAGGCGGTGATCTGCTGGGGCACCGGCCCGGCTCCGGCCCTGGTGGCCAAGAACATGAAGCAGCTGGGCATGACCATCCCGCTGGTCCAGAGCCACGGCGCGGCGTCCAAAAAGTTCATCGAGCTGGCCGGGGATGCGGCGGAAGGCATCATCATGCCGGCCGGCAAGCTGGTCATCTATAAACAATTGCCTGACACCGACCCCCAGAAGGCCGTGTGCAAAGAATACGCCGAAAAATATCACGCCAAATTCAAGGCGCCGGAATCCAGCTTCGGGGGTTACGCTTACGACGCCTTGCGGATGCTGCTTCTGGTTATGGAGCAGGCTGGCAGCGACCCGGCCAAGATCCGGGACGGGCTGGAGGGCACCAAGAATTTCGTGGGGATCTCCGGCATCTTCAACATGAGCCCCGAAGACCACAACGGCCTTAGCCCGGCCGCCTTCGTGATGGTGAAGATCCACCAGGGCCAGTTTCAGCTGGTAGATTAAAAGACAGTTTTCAGTTTCGAGTTTTCAGTTTTCGGTTTAGGGTCTACCTTGTATCAATGGGTAGGCATATGTGGAAACCAACCTGTCCTGACGTTGCTTCAGCTCAGGAACCGGTAGGGCAGGCCTCCGGGCCTGCCCAATAATTTACTGGTCAGCTTCCGCGTAGCCCAAAAACCCAGAACTCGGTGCTTTCGGAAGCAAACGCCATTTACCCGAAAATCGAAAACCCCCAACCGAAAACCGGGAAGGAGGCCCATCGCTGCCTTTGGAGATCTTCGCCCCGCTTCTGCAGTACTTAATTTCCGGCCTGACCAGCGGCGCCATTTACGCCCTCATCGGCCTGGGTTTCGGCATCATTTACAACACCACCACCATCATCAACTTCGCCCAGGGCGAGATGGTGATGCTGGGGGCCATGAGCGCCATCAGTATTTACCACCTGGTGCCGTCCCTGCCGGTGGCCTTTGTGGGCGGCGTGGCCGCGGTGGCCCTGGTGGGGTTGGTGCTGGAGCGCCTGGCCCTACGCCCGGTACGGGACCATTCCCCCCTCACCCTCATCATCATTACCGTGGGGGCCGCGGTCCTCATCAAAGGCGTGGCCATGCTGCTGTGGGGCAAGGAAGCCTACCCCCTGCCGCCCTTTTCCGGGAACGTCCCGTTCCACTTGGGGGAGGCCACCATCTTGCCGCAGAATCTCTGGGTGCTGGGCCTCACCGTGGTTCTGGTGGCGGCCCTGGAGGCCTTCTTCCGCCTCACCCTGGTGGGCAAGGCCATGCGGGCCTGCTCTTACAACCCCCGGGCGGCCCGCCTGGTGGGCATCGCCGCGAGCCGCATGGTGCAGCTCTCCTTCGGGGTCAGCGCCGCCCTGGGGGCCGGGGCCGGCATCCTCATCGCGCCCCTCACCCTGGGGGTCTATGACATGGGCACCATGCTGGGGCTCAAAGGGTTCTCCGCGGCCATCATCGGCGGCCTGGGGAGCCTCCTGGGCGGGGTCCTGGGAGGGCTGATCCTGGGGGTGGCCGAAGCCCTGGCCTCGGGCCTCATCTCCTCGGGCTACCGGGACGCGGTGGCCTTTCTGCTGCTGCTCATCGTCCTCTTCGTCCGCCCCCAGGGGGTGGTGGGGGGCCGCAGATGAAAATCCCCCGCTGCCTGAACCGTTGGGTTCTTTTTGCGGCAACGGTCCTGATGCTGGCCGCCTGGCTGGATAACGCCTACTACTACACCCTGCTCAACTTCATCGGCATCCACACCCTGCTGGTGGTGGGCCTCAACCTGCTCATGGGCTATGGCGGCCAGATCTCCCTGGGGCACGCCGCTTTTTTCGGCCTGGGGGCCTACGCCTCCGGTATCCTCACGGCCACCTGCGGGGTCAACCCCTGGCTGGCCCTGCTGGCGGGGCTCATCCTGTCCGGCGTCGCCGCCTTTCTCATCGGCATCCCGGCCCTGAAGCTCCGGGGTTACTATCTGGCCATGGCCACCCTGGGGTTCGGCATCATCGTTTACATCATCTTGAACGAGGCCCATGGCCTCACCGGCGGCCCCTCCGGTCTGTCGGGGATTCCATCTCTGGCCCTGGCCGGTTTGCCCCTGAACACCCCCCGGCGCCTCTACCTGTTGATCTGGATGGCGGTGGGGGGGATTCTGGGCTTAAGCGCCAACCTGGTGGACTCCCGCACCGGCCGGGCCATCCGGGCCCTGCACGACAGCGAGGAGGCGGCAGAGTCCCTGGGGGTGGACACCGCCCGCATGAAACTCAAGGTCTTCATCTGGAGCGCCCT
>DASWLF010000219.1:0-2206 GCA_036396255.1 Desulfobaccales bacterium | reverse complement strand
GGCTTGCCGCGCCGCCTCCACATCCATGTAGTTCTCCAATTCTTCCAACAACCTCATATCTTCAATAGGCACTACTGCCGCCAACTCCTTCCCCCGGCGGGTCAGCACCACCCTTTCCTTTCCAAATGCAGCCCGATTGAGGATGTCGGAGAAACGCTCCCGGGCCTCTACCGTAGATACCTTGCTCATTAGCCCCTCCTTTTTGTACTAAATGTACATTTAAGCGGGATAAAAATCAATGGGTAAATTTGGAGATTGAGACCTGTGAATTAATTGCATAAAATTAAACCCGTGAGCGACTCGGAATCCATGAACCTCAAGCGCCGCCTCATCGCCATCTCCGCCTCCCTGGCCATCGGCCTGGGGCTGATGGCGGTGAAGTTCTTCGCCTTCTGGCTCACCGGCTCCGCCGCCATCCTCTCCGACGCCCTGGAGTCCATCATCAACGTGGTGGCGGCCAGCTTTGCCCTGGGCAGCGTCATCTTTGCCGCCAAGAGCCCCGACCCCACTCACCCTTACGGCCACGGCAAGATCGAATTCTTTTCCGCCGGCTTTGAAGGCGCCCTGATCATCGCCGCGGCCGCCGGCATCTTTTACCAGGCCTGGCCCCGCCTCCTCCATCCCCAGGGCATCCCCCGGCTGGAAAGCGGCCTCGCCCTCATCCTGGGGGCGGCGCTGGTCAATCTCGCCCTGGGCCTGTCCCTGGTAATGGTGGGTAAACGCACCCATTCCCTGATCCTCATCGCCGACGGCAAGCACGTGCTCACCGACGTCTACACCACCGGGGGCGTCCTGGTGGGGCTGCTGGCGGTCAAGTTTACCGGCGCCAACTGGCTGGACGGCGCGGTGGCCATCCTGATGGGCCTCAACATCCTGGTCACCGGGGTGCGTCTGATGCGCCAGGCCTGCTCCGGCCTCATGGACACCTCGGACCCGGCGCTGCTGGAGGAGATCTCCCGGGTCATCGCCCGGCACCGCAAAGACATCTGGATCGATTTGCACCAGCTCCGGGCCCGCCGGGCCGGCAGCCGGGTCCTCATCGACTTCCACCTGATTTTGCCCCGGGACCTGCTCCTGGAAGAGAGCCACCGGGAAATCAAAGCGCTGGAAATGATTTTAAACGGACATTTCGCCGGCCAGGCGGATATCCTCATCCATGCGGACCCTTGTGAGGAGCCGGAATGTCCCATCTGCGGCTATGACCCCTGCGAACATCGGCGGGCCGACACCACCATGCAGCGCCTCTGGCGCCACGAAGTGATCACCGATGGGCCGCCTGATAAATCGTCTTCTCCCCCCGGGGGAGAAAAACACCGAATAGTTGCATAAAAGCAACACTGCCAGGAGTTTCGGCTCTCGCTCCCGGGGGCCTGTTGCAGAAAATTTACCGGGGCCTTCCCATGGGCCCGGGCCAGGTAATGAAAAGGCAGGGCCATCTTTGACCCTGCCTTTTCACGAATTGATCCCGGCTTTAATGAGGTGTCGGCAAAGTCTCCCTTTTTTCATTCTCTGAGATTTTTTGCCGACTAATATAAGTGTATCTAACCGATGGGCCCGGGCCGCCACCGGCCTCCGGGTCACATTTCAGGGAAAAAGAGACCCAAAACCATGGATCTCCTGATTTACATCAAGCAGTTCTACGGCCAAAGTTGAGTAACTTGACCACGGCCCTTAGGGGATCGTGGAGCAGTTCAGGCACAGAAAATGCATACATATAGGTTCAAAAAAATAACTATGAGGTGCTAATGAAAAAAAAGGCTTTCGAAGAACAATATTTTTTCAATTCCGTGGGCGGAATTTTCCTTTTAATCTTTGTCCTGATCGGGGTTGCCATAGTCAGGCTGAAATTCTTTTTGTAGATTAAAAAGAGCGGTCAGGCCTTTCCCAGAGGGATCAGGCCCACCGCACTGGCAGCGCTGGCTTTCCGAAGGGGTTGGGATTGGCGCCAGGCTGGTCAGGAAAAATCCCTCACCCAAAGCGGTAGTGCTTCTTTACGTCCTTGGTGATCTTCCAGGTGCAGGATAGGCCCTCCGTGAAGGTCACCAGGTCCCCTTGGCCCACCCTGGCGGTTTCGCCGTCGTCGCCGGTGACCGTTACCTCCCCCTCCAGGAAATAGCAGGTTTCCGGCTCATCATAGGTCCAGGGAAATTCCGAGGCCTCCTTGGTCCAGATGGGCCAGCCGGAAACCCCCAACTCCTTTAGCCTC
>DASWLF010000218.1:0-15386 GCA_036396255.1 Desulfobaccales bacterium | reverse complement strand
CAGGAGCAATTCTACTCTGGCGGCCCCTTTGGAAAAGACACTGAATTTGACTCCTTCAGGATAAACCGTGGCCCCTAAGGGAAAGCTACGTCCTGGATTGGTTGAGAAACCCAAGGATTCTCTCCTAATCATCAGAGCGACTTGACTCTCCAGACCTTCTTGCAGTATTCCCGGATGGCCCGGTCCGAGGAGAATTTGCCCATCCGGGAGGCGTTGAGGATGGACATGCGGGTCCAGCGTTTTTCATCCCGGAAGATGTGACCTACCTCATCCTGCCGGTCTATGTAAGACCGATAGTCGGCCAGCAAGAGATTTTCGTCGTGACATAAAAGTGAGTTCACCAGGGGCTTGAACAGTTCGCGGTCGCCGTGGGAGAAGAAGCCTGAGCTGATAAGGTCTAGGGCTTCCTTGAGTTCACCATCATTTTGGTAATAGTGCTTCGGGGCGTAGCCTTCTGCCTTCAAATTCTGCACCTGCTCAGCCGTGAGCCCGAACAGGAAGAAATTTTCCGGGCCCACTTCCTCCCGAATCTCCACATTGGCGCCGTCCAGCGTGCCGATGGTGAGGGCGCCGTTCATGGCGAACTTCATATTGCCGGTGCCGGAGGCCTCTTTGCCGGCGGTGGAGATTTGCTCCGAGAGGTCCGCCGCGGGGTAAACGAACTGGCCGTTTTTCACGTTGAAATCCGGGAAAAACACCACCTTGAGGCGGTCCTTGACGGCCGGGTCGTTATTGACCACCTCCGCCACCGAGTTGATGAGCTTGATGGTGAGCTTGGCCATGAAGTAGCCGGGCGCTGCCTTGCCCCCGAAGATAAAGGTGCGGGGAGCGATATCCTGCTCCGGGTGACGCTTCAAGCGATTATATAGAGTGATGATGTGCAACACGTTTAAATGTTGCCGCTTGTATTCGTGAATGCGCTTCACCTGAATGTCGAAGAGACTTGCCGGATTGACCGCGACCCCGGTGCGCTCCTTTATGATGGCAGCGAAAGCCTGCTTGTTCGTGAGCTTCACCCGGCGCCAGTCCTGATGAAACTCCATATCCTCGGCGAACTCCTCCAGGCGCCTGAGTTCCTCTAAGTTCTTGACCCAGCCCGCGCCGATCTTCCGGGTGACGAGCCCACTCAATGCCGGGTTGCTCAGAACCAGAAAACGCCGGGGGGTCACGCCGTTGGTGACATTGAGAAACTTCTCCGGCCACAGGTCATGAAAGTCCTTGAGCACTGTATGCTTCAGGAGTTCGGTATGGAGGGCCGCCACCCCGTTGATGGTATGGCTGCCCACGCAGGCCAGATTGGCCATGCGCACGGATTTGCCCCCGCCCTCGTCGATCAGGGACAGCCGCCGCAACCGGTCCTCGTCCAGGGGATACTTGAGGCGCACTTCATCCAAAAAACGGCGGTTGATTTCATAGATGATTTCCAGGTGCCGGGGCAGGAGTTCGGCAAAGAGGGGCAACGGCCAGGTCTCCAGGGCCTCCGGCAGCAGGGTGTGATTGGTGTAAGCCAGGGTCTTCCGGGTGATCTCCCAGGCCTGCTCCCAGGGGAGGAAGTGTTCGTCCACCAAAAGCCGCATCAATTCCGCCACGGCGATGGATGGATGGGTGTCGTTGAGTTGGACCGCGAAGCTCTCATGAAAGTGGTCCAGGCTTTCGTGGCGCAGCAGGTGAATGCGAACCATGTCCTTAAGCGAGCAGGAGACGAAAAAGTGCTGCTGCGCCAATCTGAGCCTTTTCCCCACCTCGGGCTCGTCATTGGGGTAAAGCACCTTGGTGACGGTCTCCGAGATCACCTTTTCCTGGACCGCACCGTAATAGTCGCCCACGTTGAAATCCGCAAAATCGAAGGACTCCACCGCTTCCGCCGCCCACAAGCGCAGCAGATTGGTGACCCGGTTCCGGTAGCCCGGGACCGGATAGTCATAGGCCTCACCTTTAACCACCGCACCGGGGACCCAGCGCACGCGCTGGTGGCCGCCTGCATCCATATAGGTTTCGGTATATCCTTTCCAGCCCACCCGGTAGGCGATCTCCGGCCGACAGATCTCCCAGGGATTCCCCAGTTCCAGCCACTTGTCCGTGATCTCCACCTGCCAGCCGTCCCGGATTTCCTGGTCGAAGATGCCGAATTCATAACGGATGCCGTAGCCGATGGCGGGCACCTCCAGGGTGGCCAGGGAGTCCAGGTAACAGGCGGCCAGCCTACCTAACCCGCCGTTTCCCAGCCCGGGCTCCCCCTCCTGCTCCAGGAGTTCTTCCAACCTGAGTCCATGTCGAGACACGGCTTCCCTGACCTGGTCCCAGATGCCCAGGTTGATGAGGTTGTTTCCCAACTGCGGCCCCATTAAAAATTCCGCTGAGAGATAGCTCACCACCTTGACGTCGTCATCGATGGTCTTGAGGGTTTGCACCCAGTTATGCAGCAGCCGGTCCCGCACCGTGTAGGCCAGGGCCATGTACCAGTCGTTCCTGGTAGCCAATTCCGGGGGCCGCCCCTGGACATAGTAAAGGTTGTCCAGGAGGGCCTGGGCCAGGGTCTCCGGGCTGGTGCCGGTGCGAATGTTCTCTTTGTCTTGAGCCTTTTGCGTCTTTTTCATGTTCCTCCCCTAAATGCTGCTCAGCTTCTGGGAGTTCTCAGGCTTTCCCGGCGCTCATGAGCACCTGCTCGTTCTTGTACCTGACCATCTTGATGAGTTCGTCCCTGGCCGGCCCCAAATATTTGCGCGGGTCGAACTCCCCCGGGTTTTCGGCAAAAATCTTCCGGAGCACCGCGGTCATGGCCAAGCGGCCATCGCTGTCAATGTTGATTTTACAGACCGCCGAGCCGGCGGCCCTTCTCAACTGCTCTTCGGAGATGCCCACCGCCGCCTCCATCCGGCCTCCAAACCGGTTGATCAGGTCCACGTACTCGGGCATGACCGTGGAAGCGCCGTGCAGCACAATGGGAAATCCCGGCAGGCGCTGCTCGATCTCTTCCAGGATGTCAAACCTCAGAGGCGGCGGTTCCTCGCCGCTCTTTACCTTGAATTTGAAGGCCCCATGGGAGGTGCCGATGGAGATGGCCAGGGAATCCACCCCCGTCTGTTTCACAAATTCTTCCACCTCGTGAGGCCGGGTGTAATGGGACGCCGCCGCGGTGACCTCGTCCTCCACCCCGGCCAACACCCCCAATTCACCTTCCACGGTGACGTCCCGCTCATGGGCGTAATCCGCCACCTGTCTGGTGAGACGGATGTTTTCCTCGAAAGAATGATGCGAACCGTCGATCATCACGGAGGAGAAGCCCGAGGTGATGCAGGATTGGGCCAGTTCGAAGGTGTCGCCGTGATCCAGATGCAGAGCGATAGGGATGCTGGCGCCCAGGTCCTGCATCATCTCCACTGCCCCTTTGACCAGATGGGGCACCATGGCCTCATGCATGTATTTGCGGGCGCTGCCGGAACACTGGAGAATAACGGGAGATTTCGACTGAATGCAGCCAATAATGATGGCCTCGAGCTGCTCCAGGTTGTTAAAATTGTAAGCCGGCACGGCATAGCGCCCGGCCATGGCCTTCTGAAACATCTCCCGGGTATTCACTATCCCGAGTTCTTTATAATTAATTTGAACCATTATCCGGACTCCTGTGGTGAAGGTATTCTGGTTCGAGGCCCTTTGGCCAGGCCTTACTGCGGTTGCGGCCCTGCCTGGCGCACCTCTAAGCTCACCTGGTCCGCAAAGGTTTTGAAGTTTTCTGCAAACATGCCCGCCAGCTTTTTGGCCTGGGCATCGTACGCGGCCTTATCGCTCCAGGTGTTCCGGGGGGTGAGGATTTCCGCCGGCACCCCGGGACATTCGGTGGGGACGGCCAGACCAAAGAGGGGCTCGGTAGCCATGGGGGCCTTGGAGAGGGAGCCGTCCAGAGCCGCATGCACCAGGGCCCGGGTGTGGCCAATGGCCAGGCGCTGCCCCACCCCGTAAGGGCCGCCGCTCCAGCCGGTGTTCACCAGCCAGACGTCTACGCTGTGGCTCGCGATCTTTCCCCCCAGGAGGTTGGCATACACCGTTGGGGGTAGGGCCATAAAGGGCGCGCCGAAACAGGTGCTGAAGGTGGCGCTGGGTTCGGTGACCCCCTTTTCGGTCCCCGCCACCTTGGCGGTATAGCCGGACAAAAAGTGATACATTGCCTGGGCCGGAGTGAGCTTGGCCACCGGCGGCAACACCCCGAAGGCGTCACAGGTGAGCATGATGATGTTTTGGGGATGGCCTCCCAGCCCTTCCCGGCTGGCGTTGGGGATGTGGCTGATGGGGTAGGCGGCCCGGGTGTTTTCTGTCAGAGAATCGTCATTCAAGTCCAAGCGCCCGGTCATGCTGTTGAAACCCACGTTTTCCAGAATGGTCCCATAGCGTCGGGTGGTCTCAAAGATTTCCGGCTCCGCGGTAGGGGACAATTTGATGACCTTGGCGTAGCAGCCACCCTCAAAGTTGAAGACGCCTTTGTCGCTCCAGCCGTGTTCATCGTCGCCGATCAGGGTGCGCATGGGGTCGGCGGACAGGGTGGTCTTGCCGGTACCGGAAAGGCCGAAAAAGATGGCCACATCTCCCTTTGTCCCCACGTTGGCCGAACAATGCATGGACAGCACCTGCTTTTGGGGCAGAAGGTAATTCATGACAGTGAAGATGGATTTTTTGATCTCCCCGGCATACTGGGTGCCGCCGATGAGCACCAGCTTCTGACCGAAGTGGATGACGATAAAGACTTCTGAGCGGGTGCCGTCCACTTCGGGAACCGCATGGAAATTCGGGGCATTGATCACCGTGAACTGGGGTGTGTGGCTGGCCATCTCCTCGGCCTTGGCCTGGATGAACATGTTGCGGGCGAAGAGGTTGTGCCAGGCAGTCTCGGTGATAACCCGGATGGGCAGGCGATAAGCGGGGTCGGCCCCCGCGAAGCAGTCCTGGACGAAGAGGTCTTTCCCTTGGAGATAAGCCAGCAGCCGGTTGTGCAGAGAAGCAAACCGCTCCGTTTCCATGGCCTTGTTTACCGCGCCCCACCAGACTTTATCTTCACTGGAGGGCTCCCTCACCACAAACTTGTCGTTAGGGGAGCGCCCGGTATACTCGCCGGTGCGCACCACCAGGGGGCCCAGGTGGGCCATGCGGCCCTCCCGGCGTCGGATGACCTCCTCGTACAAGAGCGGTGTAGAGAGATTCCAGTAAACAAACCCTGTATTCTTGATACCGTGTTTTTCGAGACCATAAGGACTGGTAACTTGAATTTCCATAAAATTTCTCCCTCATTTTTTAGGTGATTTTGCTTAACCGCTTGCTACCAAAAGTCGGCCATCTCCAGCTATTGCTGTATTCCTGACTGTGATCACGAGGGTCTGGTCGCAAGGGAAAAATTGGGGGTTGACTTACGGCCCATTACGGTAATGGTGAGGCGGATCAAGTATATCATAAAAACATGACATGAATTAGGACCATTTAAGCTAGATACTATGGTCCCTCATGTCAAGAGAGCTACCCATGGTGAGAAGGCATGGGAAATCAGGTATTCCTGAGAAGTCTGGGTAGAATAGCGACTAACTTGCCAAAGACAAAACTTATCGGATTTTCTATAAGAATATTGGTATGATATTCTTATCCGCATTAGCAGGATGCCAAGCAAAATAGGCTTAAGCTGTCTCCTAATATTATCTCATAGGGACAGCCTCCAGAGGTTATCATGGTCCCTATCCTGACCCGGGACAACCTGCTCATTATCGGGGCCCTCCTTCTTATAACATTTCTTGCTATCCGCGTATTTAATGGCCTGATCCAGGCCCGGGCCCGCACCCGGGAGGCCTGGGCTGGCATCGCGGTACAACTCAAGCGCCGAACGGACTTGGTGCCTAACCTGGTGTCCGCAGTAAAGGGTTACGCCGCTCACGAGCTACAGCTGCTGGACGAGGTCGCCCAGAGGCGTGCCGAAGTGGAAAGAGCCACGGGCCCGGCTACGGCGGGTCAGGCCGACCTGGCCCTCGGCGCCGCGCTGGGGCGCCTCTTGGCAGTGGCGGAAAACTACCCAAATCTAAAGGCTTCTGACAATTTTCTGGAGCTGCAGCAGAACCTGGCGGATGTGGAGGAGAAAATCGCCTATGCCCGGCGGTTTTACAACCGGAGCGCCCAGGAATACAACACCCGCATCCAGTCCGTCCCCGCCCTGATTGTCGCTCGGTTATGCCGGTTTAGGTCAGTGGAGTATTTTCAGGCGGAAGCGACCGACCGGAAGACGGTCCGGGTGAGTTCCACGCACTGAAATGATTTAGCCGAGAGGAGCTTCCCATGTCGGACGAGCTTCCACCACCGGTACTGGCCTATTACCGCGTCGAGCACAACCGCCGTGCCGCTTCCTGGCTGGCATTCCTCTTCGCTCTGGCCTTAACCCCATACTTCGCCTTTGCCGCTCTGTATTTCGGGGAGGGCTGGATCATTATGATCGTGGTCCCCATGGTCTCGGCGCTCGTTGGTCTCGATGTCTTCACCCTCTTTCAAAACCCGGTCGCCGCTTTGATCGGGATCATCGCTGCGGTCCTCGTAGCCCTGGGGCTGGGCCTGCTCATCACCTGGCTCCTATACCGCCGGGCCGCCAATCGGGTCCTGCGTCTTGCCGGGGCAGCACCAGTCAGCCGGGAGCAAGAAAAAGACCTCTATCGCCTGGTGGAAAATCTCTGCATCGGTTCGGGATTGCCCCAGCCGGCTCTGTACTTAGTGGAGACGGCGGCGGCCAACGCTTTGACCATGGGACTAAGTCCCGACAAGGCATCTCTCGTGGTCACCCGTGGGCTCCTCCAGCTCTTGGAGCGCCGGGAACTGGAAGGGGTCATCGCCCATGAACTCTCCCAGATCGGCAACTATGAGATCAAGCGAAACACGGTGCTCGCCGCCTTCCTGGGAACGGTCTGGCTGCCCTATAGGATTTTTT
Organism: Desulfobaccales bacterium; assembly: GCA_036396255.1. Taxonomy (GTDB): domain Bacteria; phylum Desulfobacterota; class Desulfobaccia; order Desulfobaccales; family 0-14-0-80-60-11; genus DASWLF01. Next base: position 8,440 of record DASWLF010000218.1, on the reverse strand, counting down.
CCCGAATATTTACTTCCCTATTCCGGCTGGACCGGATAGTCGGGGCAGGCTGCTTGGTACTGTTCCTGATGTTCGTGGGCGGCATCCTTCTGTCCTACCTTTCCGCCTTCTGGCTCGTCGGGGAACTGAGCGCGGATTTTGGCATAAGCCTGACATTCTCTTACATCTGGTGGTTCCTACCTGGCTACTGTCTGCTGCTGGTGCCGTTATTGGGGCTTATTCTCCAGCGAGCCGCACTGCGCCAGATGACCTTCCTGAGTGACGCAGACGCAGCCCTCCTCACCCGCAATCCCGAGGCTTTGGCCCGGGCTCTAGAAAAGCTGGGGGCTGGTCGCAACGCCGCGGTGTCGGCCAGCCAGGCCACGGCCCACCTCTACGTTGTGGACCCCCAGCCAGGCCGCAGTCCGTGGTTGAGCAGTATTCTGGGCGTCCACCCGCCCCTGGCCGAGCGGGTGAGGCTTCTGGCCCGCATGAGTCCAGGGGCGAACCTGGAAAAGTTTAAAGAGGCCGCGCAAGCCGGGTTACGGTTCGAAGAGGCAGCCGGCTTGTCGCCGGAGGAAACTGCCGCACCTGACGTCGCCCGTCTCGTGGCTCAACCCAAGAACGTGCTTTCCCACGTGTCCCAGATGTCTAAACTCTCCCAGGAGTTCACCATCTTTGAAGGAGAAACCCTCCTCACTGAACTGAAGATCAATCCTTCTCAATATAGCGGCGCCTGGACCCTGGGCTTGGAGCGCTGGGAGGTCTATTGTGACGCGGGGTTGATAGGATTCACAAGAGAGTATTATATGGAGGCTAATGGCGAACTAAAGGGACGGGCCCATAAAAGGGGAATATTATCCACTACCCACGTCGTTGAGTTCGAGGGACAGACCTATGCCCTGGAGAAGGAGTCCGTCTTCCTGCGCCAGTTCACCCTGCGGAAAGAGGGACAAAGCCTGGGTGCCATCTATCCCGAGCTTCCGGTAAAGATGACCGCAGTGGCCGAACTGCCCGCGGCCATGCCAGTGCCGCTCAAAATCTTCCTCATATTCCTGGCGCTCTTGTGGTGGTCTGGGAAACGGGCCTAACGGCATGATTGCAGAGCTTACAAGGGGCAAGAAAGAGGCAAGAGAATAAAGGAGATAGTTACTTGCCAGGATCGGCAATTATCGTTGGAGAGGCAAAAATTGGCGATATGATCTGGATAGCTTGAATTTTCAGCGGCTTGATAAGTTTCTAGTCATAGCGGATTTCTTCAATCCAGGTCATGCGATTATGTCCTTCAAGGAAATAATTTTGCATATAAAAACCGGAACCCGGAGGTCAGGCGGATAAACTATGATCTCATGGGGTTAGGGAAAAAAGACCCCAGTCAGGTTATCGACCGGGGCCAATTTGGGTTAATTGGGGTGAGATGGTGGCTGGGTTTTCTGGAGGTTGGTGCCCTAACCTTTAGATCCCAGGCGCAGGCCGCCGTGGATGAAAAAGGTCTCCCCGGCGATGGCTTCGTTGCGATAAATCTCCCCGATAAGGGAGGCTACTTCCGCAGGCTCGATGAGGCGGCCGATGGGCACCTGTTCCAGGATTTTGCCCAGGGCTTTCTGGTCCATGCCCTTCACCATGGGAGTGCCCACATAACCCGGGGCAATGGCCACACAGCGGATCTTATCCGCCAGGCCGCGGCGGAAAAACTCGGCGGTGATCACTTTGGGCATGACGCTTATGGCGGCCTTGGTGGCAGAGTAATTGAGCTGGCCGGCGGTGCCCAAAGACCCGGTGGAGGAGAACAGGCAGACCAGCCCCTTACAGCCGTGATTGATCATGCGCTCGGCGCACTCCCGCACCGTCAGGAAGACCCCGGTGAGGTTGATGTCGATGACGGCCTGGAAGTTTCCCAGGGACATCTTTTTGGTGACCTTGCCGGTTTCCCGGTCCGGGGCCACCAGGAGGCCGTCCCGGATGATGCCGGCACAGGGGGCCACCAGGTTGATGCGGCCGAATTTCTCAATGGCCAGGTCCGCCAGTCGGGCGCAATCCTCTTCCTTGGTGGTATCGCAGACCAGGGTGGCCGCGACGCCGCCCATGGCCTTGATCTCGGCCTCCACCCGGCTCAGGCCCTGGGGGCTGATATCCCCCAGCACCACTTTGCCGCCGTGCCGGACCCAATATTTCGCCAGTTCTTCGCCGATGCCTCCGGCTCCCCCGGTAATGACTGCCACCGCCTCTTTTATGTCCAGCATGATGCTCTTCCCCTTCCCGATATGAGATATTATGCAGATTGAAGTATTCGGTGCCGGCGTCCGGCGATGGCCGGCCTCAGGCTGGGGGGTCCTCGGGTTTCGCGGATTCGCCCAGGCCCTTGATGAACTTCTGGAACTGCTCTCCCTGTTTTTTGATGAGCCTCTGGAATTCCAGGGTGGTCGCAGCCAGACCCACCCCTTTCTCATCCGCCAGCATCCGTAATTGTTGTATGGTTTCTTCCTGCTCTGCGACCTTTTCCTTCAGCTCTTCATATTGCCGGGCCAGGGCGGCATACTCCTCCCGGGGGACCATCCCCAAGAGGTTTAAATATTCTTTAAATGACTCCCGGAAGTCCTCTTCCGCCTTTTTCCACATGGCGAAATAATCCGGGGTGTCTTTTGCCACCTCATTAAGGCCATAGGCAACTTTGAAAAGCTGAGTGTAGTCTTGAAAGCCAAGAAAGCCCCGCTGGCACCACTGGGCCAGGTCTTCCAGCTGTTTCTGGCTCTTGGCGGCCTCCAGGAGGGCCTTGCCCCAGAACTCCAAAAAGTGCCGGTTCATCTAAGCCTCCTTTTCCCGGGCTGCGGCCGGCTCTTGGCGGCTTTCTTTGCCGGTTTTTTGGGTGCGGCCGGCGGGGCCTTGACGGCTTTCTCCGCCGGTTTTGGGGGCGCAGCCGCTAAAGCCTGGTCCCCTGCCGCCTCCAGGTCCAGCTGGAAGCGCACCGGACCGCGGTAGTCCAGGAAGCAGCGGTCCAGGGAACATTCCGTGGTGGGCAGGCTCCAAGAGGTGGCGATGGCCACGTGGCCCTTGGGGAAGACGGTGACCTCGGCCTCCACCCAATCCAGAGGCGCCAGGGCAGACTCCTTCTCCACCAGGTCATCCTTTTCGGCTATGCAGATGAGCCACTTGAGGCCTTTTTCCTGGATGCGCCTGAAGTTCAGCGGCCGCCCGAAGAGGGTCACCGGCAGCGTCCCATCTTTGGCCACCGGGATGGTATAGGAGTCGTAACTCATCTGACAGATCTCCAGGGGCAGGTCGGTCTGATCGTAAATCAACCAGTAGTTAATGGCCGCCGCGGTCTTGTTGATCTTCAGGTCTCGTTCCAGCAGCTTCAGATCCCGATAGAAAGTGACGAAGGGGTTGTCCTTCTCCAGACTCTTGAGCTTGAAGACCCAGCTCATGACCTTGCCGTTCACCACCCGGTTGCGGTTGGGCAGGGTCTTGATGGCAAACCCCACATCCTCAAAGCGTTTGGGGACCTGATCCAGGAACTCTGACAGGCCTTGGCTCCGGGTGCCGTCCATGGGGGCGACACTGGTGATGAGGGCATCCAGCAGCCCGTCCAGCTCGCCCGACAGGTAGTTCACCACCGCGGTGAACCCCCCCTGGCAGTAACCGCACAGCGTCACCGGCCGACCATGGGCGGCCTTTACCTGCTCCAGGAACAACTTGGTGTCCCGGCAGTCATCCTCGCCCGTCATCACCTGGACCGCGGGATTGGTGAAGATATCCTTGACGATGCGGATATAAGTGGGAATGCCCTGGTTGGCGAAGCAGTGGACGAAACTTTTGCCTTCTCCGGGGAGAAAGGCCAGGATGTTGGCCCCCAGGACATAAGGGGGGATAATGACGATGGGTTTGCCTTTTTCCCGGACCTGCACCGACTTATCCCAGGGCAACACCTGGTAGAGACAGAAGCGTTCGGTCTCCGCGATCTTGACGTAGTTGCCGTCATCGAAGTGAAATCCGTACTCCGGCTCAATGCGGCGGATGGCCTGGGGATATTCGTGGACCACCAACTCCATCAGCCGGGCCTGCCTGGCCATAAACGCGGCGATGTCTTCGCCTTGGCGGTGATAGAGGGTGTTGAGCCAGGCATTGTGGGCCTGGTGCAACTGGTGGGCGTGATAATCGCGGGTGGCTTTCATCCCGTGGGCCCAGCCTTTTTCTGCCAACCGCAGGCTGAATTCCATCAAGGCCGAGTAGTCCTCAAGATTTTCCCAGGGGGAACGTTCCCGGAGCTTATCCTGCTCCACGGCGCTGAAGGAGTCCAGGGCTGAAAAAGACGGCGCCATGAAGTCCAGCATATAACGGCACAGCCCGACCCAATAGGTCTGCATCATCCGGACCTGGTCAATGCTGGCCGAGATGATCTTGGCCTGGGTTTCCAGGGCCAGCTCAGCGGGGCCCGTGGCCGGCTCTAAACTTTGAGTCGCCGCTTTGGACTCAGACATTCTGATCTCCTGACCTGCCGGGTATTAAGTCCGTCCTGCGGGGCCATGGGGGAATACCGAAAGGGAGGTCTCCCACCCCATGATTGGCGGGCTGCCAGGGACCGGCATCCCGCCAATTCTCTAAGCAGTCTTGGACTTTTCGGCCTTTTCCGCTTCGGGGAAAAAGGAGTCCAGCTTCTTGAAGCTGTCGTCCACCACCTTTTTGAATTCTTCGCAATTCTTTTTGTAGGACTTGGTCCACTCGGCCAGGCCCTTTTTGGCTTCATCGGGGAGATTCATCATCTGTCCCCAGTACATGCTGCCCATACGCTCCATCTGCTCCTGGAGCATCATCATGGCGCTGAAGGAGTTGTCGAAGGTGGTTTTGTAAAATTCGATCATTTGTTTAGCCATCTTTTTGGGATCCATCATTTTCTTTCTCCTTACGGCTGTGTCAGCCTAAATTTTCTCATAATTAGGCGGAAAGAGATTCCAGGTTTTTGAAACCGTCGTCCACCACCTTTTTGAATTCTTCGCAATTCTTCTTGTAGGACTTGGTCCATTCGTTCAGCCCCTTTTTGGCCTCTTCGGGGAGATTGAGCATCTGTCCCCAATACATATTGGCCATCCGCTCCATCTGCTCCCGGAGCGTCATCATGGCGCTGAAGGAATTGTCGAAGGTGGTCTTGTAAAGCTCGATCATTTGTTTAGCCATTTTTTGGGAATCCATCATTTTGTTCTCTCCTTGGGGCTGAGCCCCGCCGTGATTTTCTCCTAATATAATCCCGGCGGCGAGGCTTGTCAAGGATTAATTTTGCAATGTAAAAACTTTTTAAACCGATAATAAGCGATTATCCATTAATTAATTTGCAATTTGCAAATAATTTTCATACACTATCTTCAAAGGAGAAGACCATGGCGGAGAAATTGGTGCTGAAAAAGTACGCCAACCGGCGCCTGTACGATACGGAAAAGAGCGTCTTTGTGAGCCTGAGCCAGGTGGCCGACCTGGTCAAACAGGGGCGGGAGATAGAGATTAAAGACGACAAAAGCGGGGAGGACGTCACCGCTTTTATCCTGACCCAGATCGTCCTGGAGGAGGCCAAAAAAAAGTCCCTGCTGCTCCCGGTTTCCCTCCTCTCCCTGCTGATCCGCTATGGGGACAGCGTCCTGAGCGAGTTCTTCGACAAATACCTGGAACAGACTTTGAAAAACTATCTGGCCTACAAAAGCGCCATGGACGCCCAGTTTCAGCAGTGGCTGGAACTGGGCCAGGACCTTTCCAGCCTGACCCAAAAGGCCATGAGCGGTTTGACTCCCTTCCCGTCGTGGATGGAGTTCTTCCCCGGGAAAGGGCCCAAAGCAGACCCGGACGAAGGCGCAGGGGGGCTTTAAAGTCAGGACGGCTCTTAACCCCTGGCGGCCATGCGCCCCCAGCCCCTACCCCGGCGCCGGCCGCGGCCTCACGATAAGTACTTGACCATTAAGACCAGATCGGACTCTTTACCCTCCAGGTCTTTCACAAACCCCTGCAAGTGGGCCACTTCCTTAAACCCCATCTTCTCGAACAAATAAAATGCCTTGTCCAGCATCGGCGGAATCTCGATGCTGATCATCTCCAAACCCAGGCTGGTGGCAATATCGATGAGGTTTTGCACCAGGATGGTCCCCAGCCCCCGCACCCGGTAGCGGGTGGAGGTGGTCAGGCGTACTTCCCCCTGATGCTTGGTCCAGCCGATGGGGTTGAAATGCAAGGTGGCGTCCCCCACGATGTTGCCGTTATGCAAGGCGATGAGGGGGAGCACGGTGTCATAGTTCAATTCATAAATCCAATTCTCGATGACCTTGGGGTCCGTCACGTCCTCCTTAAGGCAGAGGCGGTCCTCCGGCGGCAGGCTGCCGAAGTATTCCAGCAGGGCGGCCTCATCCGCCTTCAAGAGGGGCCTTAAAGTGACCGGCGTGCCGTCTTCCAAGGAGACGCTTTGGGGATAGGTTTTGATGAGGATCTCCGAAAGATTGTCCATGCTTGTCTCCCGAGCAATTAATCCCGCGGGGCAGCCGCTGGGCCTTCTTAAAAATACCAGCCCCGCTCCACGATTACCGCATAACCCATGCCGCCGCCCACGCACAGACTGGCCAGGCCCACCTCGACCTGGCGTTTTTGCATCTCGTACAGGAGGGTCACCAAAATTCTGGCGCCGCTGCAACCGATGGGGTGGCCCAGGGCGATGGCGCCCCCGTTGACGTTGACGATCTCGGCGGGCAGGTTGAGTTCCTTGAGGCAGGCCAGGGATTGGGCGGCAAAGGCTTCATTCAGTTCCACCAGTTCGATTTTTTTGCCCAGTTCCTCGCTCACCTTGTCGATGGCGTGGCGCACCGCGTAGATGGGACCGGTGCCCATGAGTTCCGGTTCGCAGCCGGCGCAGGCGTAAGCGTCGATCTTGGCCAGGGGGCGAATGCCCATTTTCAAAGCCCTCTCCAGGGACATGATGAGGAGAGCCGCGGCTCCGTCATTGATGCCCGAAGAGTTTCCCGCGGTGACGGTGCCATGCTTGTCAAAGGCCGGTTTCAGTTTGCTCAACTTTTCCGCCGTGCTGCCGAAGCGGGGGAATTCATCGGTGTCAAAGATGACGGGGTCGCCCTTTCTCTGGGGAATTTCCACGGGAACGATCTCATCTTTGAAACGGCCGGACTTGATGGCCGCCTCCGCTTTCTGCTGGCTGTGGGCGGCAAAAGCGTCCTGCTCTTCCCGGCTGATATGGAACCTTTCAGCCACGTTCTCCGCGGTGATGCCCATGTGGGTATCCCCGAAGGAGCACGTGAGCCCGTCATGGATCATGGTGTCCAGCACCTGCACGTGACCCATGCGGGCGCCCCACCTGGCCTGGGGGAGCACAAAGGGGGCCTGGCTCATGCATTCCATGCCGCCGGCCACGACAATTTCCGCCGCCCTGGCCTGGATTTTCTGGGTGGCAATGATCACCGCCTCCATCCCTGAGCCGCACAAGGCATTGAGGGTGATGGACGGGGTGTACTGGGAGATATCGGCCAGCATGGCGGCTTGCCGGGCGGGGTTCTGGCCCTCCCCGGCTTGCAGCACATTCCCCATAATGACCAGGTCCACTTCATCCTGCCTAATCTTGGCCCGGCGCAGAGCTTCTTTGATGACGATCCCACCCAATGCCACCGCCGGTACATCCCTGAGGGCGCCCCCAAAGGTGCCCACCGCGGTCCTGGCGGCGCTGGCGATCACCACTTCTTGCATCTGTCTCTCCTCCCTCCGGATGCTCGCTAAGGGGTTTCTGGTTGCAGCTCCTTGACCAGGAGGGCAATATCGGCATACTGCTGGTTTTGGAGATCCTTGACATAGTTGTGCAATACCGTTAACTGGCTAAAGCCCGCCCGCTCAAAGGCCTTGATGACGCCTTCCCGGGTGGTCACAATTCTGGCTAAAAGTTTCTTCACCTTGTTTTTCGAGGCCAAATGGGTAATCTCCTTGAGGAGGGCCGCACCCAGTCGCCGGCCCTGGAACTCGGGAGTAATGGTGACCCGGACCTCGGCCACATGGCGCCCCCAGCCAAAGGTCTGGTAATGGAGGGTGGCATTGGCCACGATGCGGCCTTCTTTCTCCGCCAGGATGGGCAAGACCCGGTCATAGTTGAGATTACGGGCCCACTTCTCGATCAGCTTGCGATCGGTCACATCGTTGCGCAGAAAGCGCCGGTCTTCTGCCCCCAGGCTAACAAAAAAACTGTAGATGGCGTACTGGTCATCGCGATTCATGGGTCTCAAGGTCAGGTTGAGACCATCGGGAAGAGTGATCTCCTTGGGATATTCTTCAAGCATGGCCCCTCCTTTCCGGGTCACTGACATCCATCCTAATTGGCAGACTAACGGCCCGCGCCATGGGTCCAGACATCCGGCGCCATCACTCCGAGCATCCCCTAACCTCTTTAAACTACTGGTACTTAAACCTGGGTGATACCTTTCATGTTAACGACCCG
>DASWLF010000217.1:0-6902 GCA_036396255.1 Desulfobaccales bacterium | reverse complement strand
CCCAACCGCATCCTGCTGGAGCCGGACTACGGCTCCCGCATGGAGCTGCTGATTTACTTTCTCACCTGGGCGGTGGAAGTGGGGCTGGCTTTCGTTTTGGCCATCACTTACCTGCGGGGTTAGATGATTGGAGGACCGAGGCTTTCGTGGGGAGGGGGCTAAGGGTCAGTTTAGCGGTCAGCAGTCAGCTTTTTTATCTTAATAAACCTAAAATGTTTTATTAGCTGATAGCTGACTGCGGATCGCTGAAAGCTGTTTTTCTGGCCTTCCCCCAACTAAGCATTACATTTTTGCAACAGTCGGTTAATCAGGCAGGTTTACTATTGATCTTGTGAAATATGACATTATTTTTTTATTATTAGGAATTGAAAAAAGATTGTGCTTGACATAAAATATAATCACAATTCTAGAAATATGTTCTCCCTGCCGGAAATCGGTAAAGTGCCGATTATCCGACAGCAAGTCGGCGCGGGGCAGGAACCCACCATACCTGGGGGTTACCACAGGCACTGGCGTAAGGCATTCGCAGAGCCGAGGAACCTTTCGTGGCAAAGGCTCAGGGAGGTGTGGTGATAAGATGATTAATGAACTGTTAGCTCCGGGCGGCAGCCTGGAAATGGTGGAGGGGGTTTTTAAGAGCGGCGCCAATGCCGTTTATGTTGGGGCCAAGGGCTTCAGCCGCCGGAAGTGCGCCTGGGAACTGGAAGATAGCCAGATCGGGGAAGCGGTTCACATTGCCGCCGATTACCAAGGGAAGATCCGGGTAGCCCTAAACGCGGAAATCCCGGCGGAAAAAATACCCCTGGTAGTGGAAAAGGTGGAAAAGTACGCCCACTTCGGCATCGAAGGGGTGATCGTCAAGACCCCGGCGGTCATGCAGGAGGTGCACCGGCGCTTCCCGCACCTGGTGATTCACGCCAGCGTGGGCTGCAACATCCAGACCCAGGAGGAGATGGCCCGGTTTAAATCCTACGGCGCCACCCAGTTGGTGGCCTCCACGGAAATCAACACGGTGGAGAAGCTGGCCCGGTTTAAACAGGAAGCTGACGCCCTGGGGCTGCTCACCGAAATACTCATCCACGGCAACCGCTGCATCGGCGGGGTGGGCAACTGCATGTTCCATGAGCTCATCGCCGACTCTTACATCCGCAAGGTTTACCACGATGAAGAGGGCAACGAGATCGTGGAATACGAGGGCTGGCCGGACCGCAGCGGCAGTTGCTTCCGTCTGTGTCTGTTGACCGACGAGCAGCGCCGCCAGGTCCTGGGCAGGCGGGGGCAGTCGGCGGAGCAGATCGAAGCCATCAACGAGCGCATCCGGCGGCAACCCAACGTGGCTTTTGCCATCCTGGGGGACGAGCTCAAGGCCTATCTGGACCTGGGGCTGGCCACCGTCAAGGTCCAGGGCCGGGAGTATGCGGTCTCCATGATCTCCAAGATGATCTGCTGTTACCGCCAGCTCAGCGACGCCCACAGCCGGGGCGAAGACATCAACGGGCCCTTCTACCAGCGCATTCAGGACCGGCTGGCGGCGCTGGTGTCGGAGAGGGACCAGGCCCGCCTGGAAAAGACCAAGGAGCTTCATCGGCACATCGTCGGCCTGTAGTTGATAACTTTTTTGTTAATCAAACGATAATTTTACTTTCTTGTGTCTAGAAGCCTGCCCTATAATAGGGCAGGCTTTTTTGTGGTTGGGTGGGTAACCCGGTGGGTGGCGCCGCCACCTGGGGGTTGCCACCCCCATCCGGGGACTTCTCTAGGCCTCCTCCGGGGTCGCGGCCAGCCCGCCCCCGGCACGGCGGTGATAAGAGGCTTCCCAGGGGTAATGAGGGGGAGAGCTTGAGGGGCGAGCGATTAACCCTGTGGATGCGAGGCTCTGAAGACCGGTGAAGTTAGGTGAGGTTCGTCTGCGGCCCTCCTCCCCGGCCTTTTGGGGAGGGCTGGTGCTGTGCGTCCTTATATTGCTGGGCAGCTTCTATAACCTGGCCAATTATCCCACCATCTGGTGGGACGAAGGCATTTTTTCCGAGACCGCGGCCAATCTGGCGCAGCACGGGCGCTACGCCTTCACGGTGCAGAGCCCCGATCAGTTGAACGACCTGGACTTTCGCATCAGCGTCGGTCCGGCGGTCATCCTGCCGGTGGCCCTGGCGTACAAACTTTTCGGGGTGGAGGTGGCCTCGGGGCGCCTGGTGGCCGGGGCCTACCTGGTCCTGACCTTCCTGGCCCTCTTCCTGGGGGCCCGGCGCCTCTTTGGGGCGGCCGCGGCCCTGCTGGCCGTGGCCCTGGCCCTGGTGGGCACCGACGTCCTCTACTGGGGGCGTTCGGTCCTGGGGGACATCCCGGCCCTGGGCCTGTTTCTCTGCGGCACCTGGTTTCTCCTGCAGGCCCTGGACTCCGACGAGGTTCTGCCCCTGTTTTGGGGAGGATTTTTTTTGGGTCTGGCCTTCGCCGCCAAAGAGTTTTATGGCTTGGCCTTCCTGCCGCCCCTGATTTTATTGACCCGGCAGAGTTGGCGGCAATGGCGCCGGCTGGCGCTGCGGCTGCTGATCTTTGGCGCGGGCGCGGCCCTGCCCATGGTGGCCTATCTGCTCATCAAGGCGCTGATCCTGGGAGACCTGGGGGCCGCAGTCCTGCATTTCCTCCAGCAGAAGAAGCTGCTGTGCCACGAATTTTTCACCCCCTTCACCATTGGCCGGCTCTACCCGGAGAGTTTCATCTACCTGCTGCAGCATCCCCTCTTCTGGCTGGGAATTCTGGGTACCCTGTGGACTTGGAAAAAGGGGAATTTTTCGCCGGGAGAGAAGCTCTGGGTCTGGAACTTCCTGCTCTGGAGCCTGGTTTACCTCACCGCGGTTTACTGGCACCGGTTCGCCTTGCCGGCGCTGTTCCTGGCCAGCCCCCTGGCGGCCCGGTTTCTCCTGAGAGGCCTGGCCCGGCTCACTACCCTGGCGCCCCGCACTCCCGGCTGGCTGGGCCCCGGCCTGCTGGCGGCTTTTTTTATCCTGTTTTATCCTGCCGTAGGCCTGGATTTTATGGGCCAGATTTTAACCTGCCGGGCTGACGCTCCGTATAAGTTGGTAAATTATCTCCGCACCAACGTGCCGGTAAGGTGTCTCATTGAAACCCCGGAGTATGAGCTGGCCTTCCTGGATGACGACCATCGCATCCACCTGATGCCGTCTTATTTTTTCGTGGAATCGACCCCTGACCGGGTGGTGCTGTTGAACCCCCGCCAGCAACCCTACGACTTCGACCGGGTGGGGGCTGATTTCCTGATCCTGGGAAGGTTCGGAAAAAGCGTGTTTAAGCAGGTCTATCCCGAAGGCCTGGTGGCCCGGGGTTGGCGCCGCATCGCCCAAGTGGATTATTACGACATTTACGTATCTCGAAAATGCGGGAAAAAAGTGTTAGAATTAATCAACCGGTCCGTCGCCTTAAAACGACCGACTACCCCCATAAGGCCCGCCAGCAAAATTAATGCCCCGACCACGGCGTTTAATTCATTCGATCACTGATTTCCGCAGCCAATACCAGCGGTTGCGGGGCGGTGATGCGGTGCTCGGCGTCCTCGCCTTGAGACCCGGGGAAGAGATCAAGGTGCTGGATCTGGCGGACCGGGGAGTGGCCTTTTTCCCCCCGGCCCTGGCCCAGCTGTTGAGCCGTTCCAAGGCGGCCCAGGCCGCGGTCCTGGGGGAATTCATGGTGCCCGGGTCTTTCGTGGCCTACGGCCTCTCTGACCTGGCCGCCCGGCTGCCGGAGTACCATTCCCGGAACCTGGGGCCCGTGGTGGTCAAACGGGACCGGGCCCATCTGGGCCTGGGGGTGAGCCTCTGGCCGTCCCTGGAGGCCCTGTACAGCCTGGCGGGGCTCCAAGGCCTGGACTACCCGCTGGTGGTGCAGCCTTTTATGGAAAGCGCCCGGGATCTGAGAGCGGTCTTTTTGGGAGACTACGTCGAAGCCTACGAACGGGTCAACCCTCACAGTTTCCGGAAGAATCTCTATCAAGGCGGATCAGCCAAACCTGCCAACCTTACCCCGGAGCAGCAGGCTTTCTGCCGGCGGGTCATGGAGCGGGGCAAGTTTCCCTACGCCATTTTGGACCTGCTCATAAGTCCCCAGGGCGCGACCTTGCTGTCGGAAATTAATTTCAAGGGGGGGCTCACCGGGGCCCGCCTCAGCCAGGCGGAATTCCGGCAGCGGCTAGCCGCCCTGGAAGAGGAATTTGTCAGGCAATGGGAAGACTCATAGAGGACCAGGAGTTACGGGACCGCATCCACGTTTTCCTCGACCGGACCGTGGCCGGCCAGCAGTTGGCGTCCCTGCTCCTGGATTATCAGGGCCAGGAGGCCCGCCTGTTCGCCATCCCGGCCGGCGGAGTGCCGGTGGCGGCGGAAATCGCCCGGCGCCTGGAGGTTCCCCTGGACCTGGTGGTGGTCCGCAAGATTCAGCTCCCCTGGACCACGGAAGCCGGCTTCGGGGCCCTGGATCCCGGGGGGCAGGCCATTTTTAACGAAGCGCTGCGGCGGCGGGCGCCGCTTACCAGGGAAGAGGTGGAAGCCCAGGTGCAAAAAACCGCGGCCGTCATCAAGCAACGGGAGCAGAAACTCCGGGGCGGCAGGCCCTATCCCGACCTTGGGGGCGCCCCCACCATCATTGCGGACGACGGCCTGGCCTCGGGCTACACCATGCGGGCGGCGGTCCGGTTTCTGCGCGCCCAGGGGGCCGGCCGCCTCGTGGTGGCGGTGCCCACCGGCTCCGAGCGCACCGTGCAGGAACTCCTGCCCCTGGTGGACGAACTCTACTGCCTCAACATCCGGGGGGGCTGGTCCTTCGCGGTGGCCGACGCCTACCTGAACTGGTATGACCTCACCGAAGGGGAAGTTTTAGACATCCTGAGCTCCTTAGGCCCCACAAAAGAACCTTGACCACCGTTGCCATTCCGGGTCAGAATAAAGCAGACCCGACTCTCATGAGACTCTTCGAGTTTTCCTTTAAAACACAGAATAAAGCGGTTTATCCAGACTTCGGCTCCGGAGCCGGCAGTCGGAGCGGTTAGATGGCGAAAAGTTGGTTTGACAGAAATCCCAAAAAAACCATCTGCGCTTTGTTGATCGCAGTATTGCTCCTAATGGCTTATGGCGCCGAAAAGCTGCTGAAATATAGAAACCAGGGAATCGGTTTTAACTACGCCCTTCCCCACCGGGCTATCAGGTTGCGGGAATACCGGCCTTCCATGACCGAAGCTTTTCTACCCGGAAAGGAGGAAAGGTATTTCGATACCCTGGTCCTGAAAAAATATACCCTGAGGTTGGATAATGATGGTTTCATCATGCCCTCTAAGAAATATGACCACCCGGACCTCTCCCTGGTCTTTTTGGGAGCTTCCACCACCGAATGCCGCTTTATGGAGGAAAAGGAAAGATTTCCCTACTTAGCCGGCGCGTTACTCGAAAAGAGACTTGGAATCAGAATAAATTCTTATAATGCCGGCAGAAGTGGCAATCATAGCCTCCATTCCATCAACATTCTGCTCAATAAGATCGTGCCGATTAAGCCGCAAATCGTGGTGATGATGCACAATATTAATGACTTTGTTATCTTGCTTTATGAAAAATCTTATTGGAACCATAACTCATCAAGATCGGTAATTATTGACATGAATGATGAGATAGTTTCTAACTTTATCAAGATAATGAGAGACAGGTATATTCCGAATCTGGCTGCCGAAATGCGCAAGTTCGGAAAATCCGTTAGATCTTTATGGAAATCCGAGCCCCAAGGCGGCAACCTGTCGGGCCAAGGCGATGAATTCGCCCAGGTCAGGGGCAAAAAGCTGGTGATTAATCAATCGGAGTTGACCGGGCAGTTTGAGATGAATTTGCAGTGTTTTATTGATATCTGCAAGGCGAGAAACATCGTCCCGGTCTTGATGACCATGGCCAGCAGGCTGAAAGCGACCCCGGATAAAGTGATTGCCGACGGCATCCGGGAAGCCGGCCTGGATTACGCCGAATTTAAGGCGCTTTTCGAGGCGTTTAATGATTCTATCCGCCGAAAGGCCCTGGAAAACCATATTATGCTGATCGACCTGGCCAAAGGCATTCCGCCCGAACGGGAATATTTCTATGATGTGGTGCACCATAACCCCAAAGGTTCGGTGAAGGCGGCAGAAATTATCATAGAGCATTTGCAGCCCCTGGTTAGGCAGATTGTCGAGCAGAAAAACGCCACCTTATACTAATTGTACGTCAGAAATAGAGTATTGACCGAACCATGATGGAATCCCCCCCAGCCCCCCTTTTCCAAAGGGGGGAGCTAAAGGGGGTTCCCTTAAAAGTCCCCCTTTGAAAAAGGGGGATTTAGGGGGATTTGTTGAACTTTACATGGGGATACCATCGGCTTTAGATGCTCTAAGTTTGACATCAAATTAATATTAAATTAATAACCGGCCAGAATTTCACTATGAAGCGCACCAGTTTCCGCTCTGCGGCGGCAAAATCGGATAGCCCGAGAAACCGGAGGATCCCCAGGGACCGGCTGGCTTTTGACATCGACGGGGTGGTGGCCGATATCATGACCACCTTCCTCACCCTGGCCCGGGAGCGCTTTGACGTGGGCCACCACCTGCGCTACGAGGACATCACCACCTTCGCCCTGTCGGAGTGCCTGGACCTGGAGCCCCGCATCATCCTGGAGCTCATCCGGGAACTCATCGACCGGCCCCACGAGCTGCCGGTGGAACCCTTCCCCCATGCGGTGCCGGTGCTGACCCGCCTGGCCGGCGAGGCCCCGCTGCTTTTTGTCACCGCCCGGGACCGGGCCCGGCCCATCGAGACCTGGCTGAACCGCACCCTGACGGGAGTGCCGGCCGCGGCCATCCGGGTGGTGGCCACCGGCGA
>DASWLF010000216.1:0-2637 GCA_036396255.1 Desulfobaccales bacterium | reverse complement strand
TTCCATGAAGGCGCTTCGGCCCGGGTCGCCCCGCTCCGGCCACCCGGCTTGCAGCCGGGTAGTTAAACATAGGGCGTGCTGTGCACGCCGATTTATGGCGGCCATGGGCCGCCCTATTTGTCTGACTTCTTATTAGATCCGCACCGGTGGGATTAACCGGTTACCGCCACAAGAAGGAAAGCTGCCATGCCAGACGTCGATGACCCGAAAGAGTTCCCCCATCTTCCCGAAAGGATCGCCGGGCTGGGGGAGCTGGCCTTCAACCTGTGGTGGAGCTGGCACCCCGCGGCCCGCATCCTGTTTAAAAGGCTGAACCGGCCGGCCTGGAAGGACAGTTTCTACAACCCGGTGAAGCTCCTTACCATCCTGCCCCCGGAAGTCCTGGCCCAGGCGGCCGGGGACCCCGAGTACCTGCGCCACTACGACAACGTCATGGACCGGTTCCACCGGGACCTGGGGTCCCAGGTGTGCTGGTTCACCGAAAACATCACCGGGGCCGAGTGCTATCCCATCGCCTACTTCTCCCTGGAGTACGGGCTGCACCGGTCGCTGCCCTTCTACGCCGGGGGCCTGGGCTTTCTGGCCGGGGACCACCTGAAGGAGTGCAGCGACCTGGGGATTCCGGTGGTGGCCCTGGGGTTCATGTATCCGGACGGCTACGTGCGCCAGAAGCTCAATGCCGACGGCTGGCAGGAAGGGGCGGACGAAGTCCTGGACCGGGACGCGGCGCCCATCACCCGGGTGCTCAACGAGCAGGGCGAGCAACTGGTGGTACAGGTGCCGGGCACCGAGCCGCCCATTTACGTGTCGGTGTGGAAGGCCATGGTGGGCCGCGTCCCCCTGTACCTGATGGACACCAACCTGCCGGAGAATAACCCCGACTGCTGCCGGATTTCCGACCATCTCTATATCAGCGAACTCGAGGAGAGGCTGCGCCAGGAAGTCGTCCTGGGCCTGGGGGGCACCGAGGTTCTGAGCGCCCTGGGCATCAAGCACTCGGTGCTGCACCTGAACGAAGGCCACCCGGCCTTCGCCCTGCTGGAGCGCATCCGGGTTCGGATGGAGGCAAGCCGGCTGAGCTTCGAGGAGGCGGCCCGGGAAGTGCGGGCCACCTCGGTGTTCACCACCCACACCCCGGTGCCCGCGGGCCACGATGTGTTCCCCTTCGAGCTGATGGACAAGTACTTCAGCGGCTACTGGCCCCGGCTGGGACTGAGCCGGGAGGCTTTCTTCGATTTGGGCCGCTCCCCCCGGGACCCCGGGGCGGGGTTCAACATGACCGCCTTTGCCCTGAGGATGTCAGACTGGCACAACGCGGTGAGCCGGAAGCACGGCGAGGTCTCCCGCCGCCTGTGGCAGCCGCTGTGGCCGGACCTTCCGGTGGATCAGGTGCCCATCGACTCCGTCACCAACGGGGTTCACGTGCCCACCTGGATCTCTCCCAAGATGGAGCTCCTGTTCAACAAATACCTGGGGGCCAACTGGCTGGAGGAGCACGACAACCCGGCGGTCTGGGAGATGCTGGCGGAGATCCCCGACGAGGAGCTGTGGCAGGTGCACTGCGGCCTCCGGACCAAGCTCATCGACCGCATCCGGGAGCGGGCCCGGCGGCGCTGGGCGGGAAACCAGGTCCCCTGCTGCAACGTGGTGGCGGCCGGCAGCATGCTGGACCCCACCATCCTGACCATCGGCTTTGCCCGGCGCTTCGTCACTTACAAGCGGGCGGACCTGATCTTTTATGACCTGGAGCGCCTTAAAAGGCTGCTCCACGACCCCTGGCACCCCATCCAGATCATCTTTGCGGGCAAGGCGCACCCCGCCGACGACCCGGGGAAACAGATGGTGCAGCGCATCTTCAATCATGGCCGCGACCCGGAACTGGCCGGAAGAATCGCCTTCGTGGAGGACTACGGGGAGCAGCTGGCACAGTACTTGGTCCACGGCGTGGACGTCTGGCTCAACAACCCCCTGCCGCCCCTGGAAGCCTGCGGCACCAGCGGCATGAAGGCCGCGGTGAACGGGGTGCCCCACCTGAGCATCCTGGACGGCTGGTGGCTCGAGGGGTTCCAGGGCGCCAACGGCTGGGCCTTCGGCGATGAGGAGTCGGAGAATCGGGATGCCAAAGATGCCGCCGCCATTTATAATCTCCTGGAGGAGAAAGTGGTGCCCCTCTTCTACCAAACGGACGACAACGGCGTTCCCCGGGGCTGGGTGCAGATCATGAAAGCGGCCATCAAAAACGCCGCGACGGCCTTCAGCGCCCGGCGCATGGTGAAAGAGTACTCCCACAAATGCTACCAGGAGGCGCTGCAAGCGGCCAGTAAGTAAGGAAATGGGGGAAGACTCCTGGACTTGTAGGGGCAGGGTCACCGCGCCCCATCCCTCCTCACCCTGGGTTTTCCTTGGGGGAACAGGCTTTCAGCCGGTTCGCCCAGGCGGGACGCCGGTGCCCCTAATTTTTCCTTTACCCGGATGGCCGCGGCCCAACATGAACTCGTACTGGCATAACCTATTTGCCCGCTTGCAGGAGTCCGGCGGGGCGGCGCCCTGGCAGTGGCGCGCCCTGGCGGCGGGGCTGGCGGCGCTGTACGGACTGGGGGCCCGGGCCCGGCGGGGGCTGTACGCCCGGCGCCTTCT
>DASWLF010000215.1:0-4208 GCA_036396255.1 Desulfobaccales bacterium | reverse complement strand
TTTTTGAAATTGCAGCAGACTGAGAGTTTTCTGTTGCATAATTTTGCTCCAATTTGCTATTTATTCTAATTAATTATAGCATATTTACCGGAGCAAAAGCAATAAGCGTATATATTAAAGCAACTAAGAAAAGGTAAGATTATGCCCAGTCAGGTTTTTTTCATGGACCTTCGCGCCTCTGCCAAGGAGACCAATTTTAAGAAATTCCAAAAGCTCCTGGAGGCGGTGGATTTAAAAGGCATTGTAAAGCGCCGCAAGAAGCGGCCTTTGATTGGGGTGAAGCTGCATTTCGGCGAGAAGGGCAACACCTCTTTCATCCGGCCCATCTACGTGCGCCAGGTGGTGGACCGGCTGTGGGAATATGGAGCGCGCCCCTTCCTCACCGACGCCAACACCGTGTACGTGGGCACCCGGGCCGAGGCCGTGAGCCATCTGACCACCGCCATTGAGAACGGCTTCGCCTACGCGGTGGTGCGGGCCCCCCTAATCATTGCCGACGGCCTCACCGGCAAGGCCGAAGTGGCGGTGAAAATCAATAAGGAGCAGTTCAAAACGGTTTACTTGGCGGAGGCCATCGTCGAAGCGGAGGGGCTGGTGACCTTGAGCCACTTCAAGCTGCACGAACTCTCCGGGTTCGGCGGCGCCCTGAAAAACCTGGGGATGGGCTGCGCCTCCCGCCGGGGCAAGCTGGCCCAGCACTCCAACATTTCTCCCAAGGTCACGGGAAAGAAGTGCACCGGCTGCGGTGACTGCATCGCCCACTGCGCCCAGGAGGCCATCGGCATCAACCCGGAGACGGAAAAGGCGGTCATCGACCCCGCCAAATGCGTGGGCTGCGCCGAATGCATCCTGGTGTGCCCCTACGGCAACATCCAGATCCAGTGGAACGAATCCATTCCGGTTTTCTTGAAGAAGATGATGGAATACGCTCACGGGGTGATGAAGGACAAGAAAGGCCAAAGCGTGTTCGTCAATTTCATCACCCAGGTGTCGCCGGCCTGCGACTGTTACGGCCATAACGACCTCCCCATCGTGGGGGACCTCGGCATCCTGGCCTCCCGGGACCCGGTGGCCATCGACCAGGCCTGCGCCGACCTGGTCAACAAGAGCCGCGGCCTGCCAGGCTCGGCCCTGAAAAACAAGAGCGCCGGGACCGACAAATTTAAGGACATCTACCCCCAGGTGGACTGGCCCCTCCAGCTGGAGTACGCCGCCCAGCTGGGCCTGGGGGCCCGGGAATACGAGTTGGTGAAGGTGTGAGAGGCTTGGTTTTTGGGGGAGGGGGCCAGGGGCCGAAGGCCCCTGCCGCCCTCCCCCAAGCCCCCTCCCCCAACCCCCATAAGGGGTTTAGGAAATGTAGGGCGGGCATTGCCCGCCATTCTTGAAAAGAGGACGTTTATTATGCTCCCCATCGGACCTTTGATGATCGAACACCGGCTCATCGAGCGCATGATCGTGTTAATGCGGTCGGAACTGACCCGGATCAAGGACAACGTGGCCGTGGACCCGGAGTTCGCCTTTGTGGACCCGCTTTTCCTGGATACGGCGGTGGACTTCATCCGCACCTACGCCGACCGCTGCCACCACGGCAAAGAGGAAGATATCCTGTTTGCGGCGTTGGCCGGGAAGGAACTCTCCCCGGAGCACCGCCGGACCATGGAGGAGCTGATCCAGGAGCACGTCTGGGCCCGGCAGACCACCGCCAGCCTGGTGCAGGCCAAGGAGAGCTACCTCCTGGAAAAACCCGGGGCCCTGAGCGAGCTGTTGCAGCACCTGGAGCAGCTGGTGGAATTTTATCCCCGTCACATCGACAAGGAGGACCAGCACTTTTTCATCCCCTGCATGGCCTATTGCCGCGACGCGGAAAAGGCGGAGATGCTGCGCCGGATGATGGAGTTCGACCAGAAGCAGATCCACGAAAAGTACCGCGGCGTGGTGGAAGGGATAGAACAAAGGAAGGGGTGCAAAACTTGTAAATAAGCGGTGGGTTTGGGGTAGGTGCGAGCCTGCCCCCAAAGCCCGTAAAATCTTTGGCCGGGGAAGTCGGGCTGGAAGCCCGCCTTCCCCGGCCCCTGCTGCGGGTTGGGAGGGGGGCTAGGGAGGAGGGCAGGGAGCACTTACGAAAAACTCCCTGGCCCTTCCCCCAATATTTTTTCAGGGGCGGGGTCCATGACCCCAGCCCCTGATAAATTATGGTATTATTATATTCATGGTTTACTTAGTGGGCGCCGGGCCCGGGGATCCCGGGTTGATTACGGCCAAGGGGCTGGCGGTGTTGCGCCGGGCCCAGGTGGTGGTCTACGACCAGTTGGCCAGCCCGGAGCTCCTGCAGGAAGCCCCGCCGGAGGCGGAGATCATCTACGTGG
The DNA here is from genome assembly GCA_036396255.1 of Desulfobaccales bacterium. Taxonomy (GTDB): domain Bacteria; phylum Desulfobacterota; class Desulfobaccia; order Desulfobaccales; family 0-14-0-80-60-11; genus DASWLF01. The sequence goes on along the minus strand of DASWLF010000215.1, from coordinate 1,842 downwards.
GCAAGAAGGCCGGGGCTCACGCGGTGCCCCAGGAAGGCATCAACGACCTGCTGGTGCAAAAGGCCCGGGCCGGGCTTACGGTGGTGCGCCTCAAGGGTGGTGACCCCTTTGTCTTCGGCCGGGGGGGTGAGGAAGCCGAGGAACTGGCCGCGGCGGGCGTTCCCTTTGAGGTGATCCCCGGGGTGACCTCGGCGGTGGCGGTGCCGGCCTACGCCGGCATCCCCGTGACCCACCGGCGCCACACCACCCTGGTGACCTTCATCACCGGCCACGAGGACCCCGCCAAGGAGGCCAGCACCATTCCCTGGGACAACCTGGGCCAAAACCCCGGCACCCTGGTGTTCCTCATGGGGGTGAAAAACCTGGAGGAGAACTGCCGGCGGCTCATCGCCGCCGGCCGGGCCCCGGAGACCCCGGCGGCAGTGATCCAAGCAGGCACCACCCCGGAGCAGCGGACGGTGACCGGCACACTGGCCGACATTGCGGAGCGCGCCCGGGAAGCCGACATCCAGCCCCCGGCGGTGCTGGTGGTGGGCGCCGTGGTGGAGCTGCGGGAGCGCCTCGCCTGGTGGGAGACTCGGCCCCTGTGGGGCAAGACCGCGGTGGTGACCCGGTCCCGGGAGCAGGCTTCCCGCCTGGTGGAGTTGCTGAGCGCTGCGGGGGCACACTGCCTGCAGGTGCCCACCATCGAGATCGTGCCGCCCGACGATTATGCCCCCTTGGATGCGGCCCTGGATGACATTTCCGGGTATGACTGGGTCGTTTTCACCAGCGCCAACGGGGTTAAGGCCTTCATGGCGCGCCTGTTCGCTCAAGGCAAAGACGTGCGGGCCCTGGGCGGCGTGAAAATCGCCGCCATCGGCCCGGCCACGGCCCAGGCCTTGCGAGAATGGGCCATCGTGACGGACGTAGTGCCGGCCGCCTTCAAGGCCGAAGTGCTCCTGGAAGCCCTGTCCCCCCAGGTAACTCCTGGAAGCAGGATTCTGCTGGCCCGGGCCCAGATGGCCCGGGAGGTGCTGCCCCAGGGCCTGGTCCGCCTGGGCGCCGAGGTGAAGGTGGCTCCGGTCTACAAGGCCCGGCCCCCCCGGGAGATTCCCCCGGCAGCCGACACGGCTCTGAAAGAAGGGCGGGTGGATATTATCACCTTCACCAGTTCCGCCACGGTGCACAATTTCGCCGCCCTCCTGGGAAAAGCGAGATTTCAGCAACTGGCCGCCGGGGCCACGGTGGCCGCCATCGGGCCCATCACCAGGGCCACCCTGTCGGAATACGGCATCACCCCGCAAATCGAACCGGCCGAGTTCACCATTCCGGCCCTGGCCGCGGCGATTATTGATTATTTTTTGCGCCGGAATCAAGGGTAAGGCTCCCGGCAACAGCCCTTTATATTCCCTTTTTGTAAGGGTTTCCTCGCCCTTTCTCCAGAACAACTTTATTGACGTCTTCTTTGATGCCATTAGAGCCCTGGAAGTTAAGGTTGAAAAAGCTCTTTAGAGAAACACAAATTATGGAACGAGAGCATAGTAAAATTAAAATCATTACTTATTATTGTTTAATGATTTTAATAGTTATTCTATCCATAGAAATGTTGGCTCAACTTACTTTTTACGTTATTTTTATGGAAAGATATTCTGCTAAAAAAATTAAAAATTATTTAATCAAAGAATATGATGCTACTGAACGGAGGGCCGACTTCCTCAAGCAAGAAATCCTCCATCCCTACGTTGGTTATGTTTTTGATTATGGTGATGAAGAGATAAATTTCAGAACCCAGGGGTTTCCAACTGACAATCCTCCCCTGGCAAAAAGGGAAGCAGGTAAGCTTAACATCGCAATTTTAGG
>DASWLF010000214.1:0-2735 GCA_036396255.1 Desulfobaccales bacterium | reverse complement strand
TGACCCCTGACCCCTAACCACTGGCCTCTGACTGCTCACTGCTCACTGCTTCCTGCTCACTCCCCTACTTCTTGCCGCCTTTCTTGCGGCCGGTGGTGGCCTTGGGGGCCTTTTTCCCCTTTTCTTCCCGCTTCTGTTTCTGGGCCGCCAGTTCGATGACCTTTTCCCTTTTCACCACCACCCGTTTGGCTTCCTTGCGCCAGGCGTAAACGATGGGGCTGGCCACGAAGACAGAGGAGTAGGTGCCCACCAGCACCCCCAGGATCATGGCCAGGGCGAAGTCCCGCAACACCACGCCTCCGAAAAAGAACAGGGCCAAAACCACCAGAAAGACAGTGCTGCTGTTGATGATGGTGCGGGAAAGCACCTCGTTGACGCTGTCATTGATGATCTCGCCCAGCTTGCCCCGGCGCCGGGCCAGGTTCTCCCGGACGCGGTCGAATACCACCACCGTATCCGTCAGGGAGTAGCCCGCCAGGGTGAGGAGGGCGGTGACCACCAGCAGGGTGATCTCCTTATGCAGCAGCCAGAAGATGCCCAACACCGCCAGGACGTCGTGGAAGGTGGCCACCGCGGCGCCGATGCCGAAGATGAGCTCGAAGCGCACCGCGATGTATAAGATGATGCCGATCATGGAAATCACGATGGCGATAATGGCCTTGTTGCGCAAATCCTGGCTGATGGAGGCGCCGATTTCCTGTTTGCCGATCACTTTAAACTGATTGTCGGACAGGGCCTTGTTGAGGACGCCGGCCAGGTGCTCAGACATCTGTCCCACCGATTCCTCGGACTTCTTCAGCTTGACCATCAGCTCCTTGCCGCCTTCGAGCTGCTGAATCTCGGCGTGGCCCCAGCCTTCCTTGTCCAGGGCGGACCGCACCGCGTCGACGGTGAAAGGCTTGGCCGCGCTCATCTCCACCAGGGTCCCGCCGCTGAACTCCACCCCCAGATTGCCGTAACCCCGGGAAAGCTGGACGAAGGCCACCAGCCCCAGGATGGACAGGGCCCCGGAGAGCATGAAGGCGTAGCGCCGCCAACCGATGAAGTCGATGTTGGGCTTCTGGAAGAGCTCGAAAAAGCTGAGATTCTTCAGCCAGCGTTTCACCAGCAGCCAGTCGTAGACCACCCGGGTGCCGAACAGCGCAGTGAAGAGGTTGAGGAGCACGCCCAGGGACAGGGTCACCGCGAAGCCCTTGATGGGCCCGGTGCCGAAAAGGAACAGGGCGCAGGCGGTGATCAGGGTGGTGACGTGGGAGTCGATGATGGTCCAAAAGGCCTTGTCGTAGCCCCCGTCGATGCCGGCCTTAATGGGCTTGCCGGCATGAAATTCCTCCCGCATGCGCTCATAGATGAGAACGTTGGAGTCCACCGCCATCCCCACGCTCAGGATGATGCCGGCGATGCCCGGCAGGGTCAGGGTGGCGCCCAGCAGGGACAGGCAACCCAGCAGGAAGATGACGTTGATGACCAGGGCATAATTGGCCACCAGCCCGGAGAAGCGGTAGTAGAAGATCATGAAGGCCACCACCAGGATGGTGCCCAGCACGCCGGCGGTGACGCCCTTCTTGATGGAGTCGGCCCCCAGGGTGGGGCCCACGGTGATGTTCTGGACGATCTTCACGGTGGCGGGCAGGGCCCCGGCCCGCAGCACGATGGCCAGGTCATGGGCTTCCTGGGGGGTAAAGGACCCGGTTATTACGCCGGAAGCGCCGATGCGGGACTGGATCACCGGGGCGGAGCGCACCACCCCGTCCAGGATGATGGCCAGGTGACGCCCGATGTTTGCCCCGGTGATCTGGGAGAATTCTCGGGCCCCCCGGGAGTTGAATTCAAAATTGACTTGATATTGGCCATACTCGTCGGGACGTGATTTGGCGTCATTAAGGTCTGCACCAGTCAGCAACACCTTCTTTTTCAGCAGCAGGGGCTTGCTCTCCATGCGGCCCGTTTCCCGGTTGAGGCTCTTTTCGATGTAGATTTCGTCATCCGGGGGGATCTTGTCCGCCAGGTCCTGGTTGAGCTGCTCCCGGCTGTAGCCGGGTTTGAGCTTGCCGTCCTTCAGGGCCTGCTCCATCAACTCCGGCAGGTTGACGCCCGCCTGGTCGTCCACCAGCTTGAACTCCAATTGGGCGGTCTGGCCGATGAGGTCCAGGGCCCGCTGGGGGTCCTGGATGCCCGGCAGCTGCACCACGATCTGCTCGGACCCCTGGCGCACCAGCACCGGCTCGGTGACCCCGAACTGGTCGATACGGTTGCGCAACACCTCCTGGCTCTGGTTCAGGGTCCGTTCCTGGAGCTGCTTGATCTCCTCCGGACTTAGGGTGAGGCTATATTTCAGGCTGCCATCTTGGCGCTGGGGGGCCGGGACCTCCAGGTGGGAAAAGTCTTCTTTCAGCCATTTCTGGAAGGCGGCCTGCTCGTCTTTGTTGACCAGGGTGACCGCGAGGGTTCCTTTGGCCACTTCGCCCGGCTTCACGGCCAGCCCCTGCTTCTCCGCCATTTCCTGGAGGTTGCGGGAGGTGCGGTTCAAGGCATTGTTGATGGCCTGCTCCAGGTCCACCTGGAGAATGAGGTGCATGCCGCCTTTCAGGTCCAGCCCCAGGTTTAGACCGCGGCTGACGTGTTTCTGCCACCAGCCGGGCAGTCCCCCGGTTAAGGAGGGAAGCACGAAGACCAGGGCAATGACGGTGAGGATGAATAAAAACAGGAACTTCAGGCGGACGGCTCGCAACATG
>DASWLF010000213.1:0-6846 GCA_036396255.1 Desulfobaccales bacterium | reverse complement strand
TATTTTAATGTGGTCTCATTATGCCAACGGACATAGGGGGGTGTGTTTACAATTTGATCCGATTAATGATGCTTTACTTGCAAATAGAATGTTATTTGGTCAAGCACTCAAAGTTATTTATAGTGAAAAGCGCCCTGTTTTAAATATAATAGATATAGGGAAGCCTAAAGAATATCAAAAAGCTCTTCTCACAAAATCAAACCATTGGGATTATGAAAAAGAATGGCGAATAATAAAAACTGAAGGAGAAGGAGGTCCCGGAGTAAAATATTTCCACTCTAGTTCATTAACTGGAGTAATATTTGGTGCTCTCATTACTGAAGAAGATAAGCAGAAAGTAATGAATTGGATTACCAGATATCCCACGAAAATAGCTTTATATGAGGCAAGAATTAATGAAACGATGTATCAAGTTGACATAGAACCCATTAATTAATGCAAATTTGACCCCTAACTCTCTTAGCCAGCCGCCAAATCGCCCAGCCGGGGAAACGCGGCTGTGAGGCCCGGGGGCAAGATGAAATGGCGGCCGGTCAGCAGATGCGCCAGTTCCAGGGCATTGGCCACCGCCTGGCCGGCGGGATGGTTGTTGAAGATGACGTAAGTTTCCTTGGCCTTCTCCCTCAGCTCCCGGGCCCGGTCCGCCAGGTCCGCCAGCTCCTCCGGGGGATAGAGGTAATCATACCGCGCCCCCCGGTCATCCCCGAACTCAAACCAGGTCTCCTTCCGCCGCCCGTGGCAACGGAGATAGCCCCGGGAACCGGTGACCCAGCGCGTCGCCCCCATGGGGTAGGAGACCAGGGGCTGGTCCACGTTGCAGAAATCAAGACCGGCCTGGGCCAGGAACTCCCGGACCGCCCGTTGCTGCCAGGAGCGGTGCCGCACCTCCACCGTTAGGGGATAATCCGGCAGGGCCGCCTGGAGCTCAACCAGATAGGCCCGGTTGTCCTCGGTGTTGTGGAAAGAATAGGGGAACTGGGCCAGCAGCGCCCCCAGGCGCCCGGCGGCCAGCAAGGGTTCCAGGCCCTCCTGGAACTGGCGGAGTTCCGCCGGCGGCAGCCGCCGCTGGTGGGTGAAGATTTGCCACAGCTTGGCGGTGAAGCGGAAATCAGGCGCGTCCTGCACCGCTGCCAGCCAGCGCGGCGCCAGGTTGGGGGCCAGAGGGCGGTAAAAGGTGACGTTGACCTCCACCACCCCGAAGAGAGAGGCCAGGAAGGCCAGGCGGTCCGTGCCCTTAAGGCCGGCGGGGTAGACCACCCCCTGCCAGTCGGCATAATCCCAGCCCGCCGGCCCGATGAAAAGCCCGGGGTTTTCAGTTGTCGGTTTTCGGTTTTTGGATTGGCGTTCCAAGGGGGATTAATGAAACAAGTTATTTGTGGTCAGGGGAAAAATACTTAAGCTAACGTTCCAATTCAATTTTTACTACACGAAAACAGTGGTATCCGGTACGAAAATTTGGCTGGTAGCCAGGGCCTTTGCCCCATGAGCTAACCATGATGAATGTTTAAGCAATTACGAAGGTGGGCCGTGCCCACCCTACATGTCTAAATATGGTGTCCTTGGGTTTCCGAGGACTCCCATTTTCATCAAAAAAATCTTTGGTGGCACAGGCTTCCAGCCTGTGCCGGCGCAGGCTAAAGCCTGCGGCTACCTTCGGTCAATTTGCCTGCTGAACACCGGGCGCAAAATCCCTGCCGGACACTACTGATCCGAAAACCGAAAACCGAAAACAGTCTTTTCAGTGCCGGCACTCGGCGTAATGGGCCTGTTCCAGGGCCACCGGCTCCGTCGCCTCCGGGTGCTGTTCCCGGGCCAGCACCGCCTTCAGGGCTTCCAGGGCCACCTCCAGCTGGGAGTCGTCGGGCTCCAGGGCGGTGAGGCGCTGGGTAACCAGCCCGGGCCACAGCAGCGCCCGGGCCAGGGAGTGCCCGGTGCGCTTGCCGCCCCAGCGGATGATTTCGTAGGACAGCGCCGCGATGGGGATCAGCAGGCCCACCTTGATGAGCACCTGGACCAGGTTGTTCACCAGGCCGGGGCGGGTCAACGGCGGGAACAGCGGGAAGAAGACGGTGAAGATCAGGATGCTCACCAGGAGCACCACCAGGATGAAGGAGGTGCCGCAGCGGGCATGGGCGGTGGGGTGGCGCCGGGCGTTGGCCACCGTGAGCTCTTCCCCGGCCTCGAAGGTGCAGATGGATTTGTGTTCCGCCCCGTGGTATTCGAAAACCCGGCGAATGTCCGGAAAAAAGGAGATGCCCCAGATATACAGCAGGATGAAGGCGGCCTTGATGACGCCGTCGATGACGTGGAAGGTGAACTCCGCCGGCGTCAGGGGGCGGCCCACCAGGTGGCCCGCCATGGCGCTGAGCCAGTGGGGCAGAAAACCGAAAAAGAGGAAGGCCAGCAGGAAGGCGCCCCCCAGGGTGAGGGCCATGCTGCCCCAGCCCAGGGGTGCTTCAGCCGGCTCCGCCATGTCTTCTTGCAGGGCCGCCTGGGCCGAAAAGGTGAGGGCCTTGATGCCGGTGACCATGGCCTCCATGAGGATCAGCGGTCCCCGCAGCAAGGGGCGCTTGAACAACGGATAGCGCTCCGCCAGGGAGGCATACGCTTCATCCTTGAGGAGCACCGTGCCGTCGGGGCGCCGCACCGCCACCGCCATGGCATGGGGGGAGCGCATCATCACGCCCTCCAGCACGGCCTGGCCCCCCACGGCCAACGGATATTCTTCAGGCTTCATTCGGCCTGGTCGGAGCTTTTTTTAGTCTCTAGATGGGCGTATTTCCGGCGGAAGCGCTCCACCCGCCCGGCGGTGTCCATCAGCTTCTGTTTGCCGGTGAAGAAGGGATGGCACTTGGAGCAGATCTCCACCCGGATGTTCTCCTTGGTGGAGCCGGTGACAAACTCGTTGCCGCAGGCGCAGCGCACCTTGGTCTCAAAGTACTTGGGATGGATCTCTTTTTTCATGACCGCGTCTTTCTCCCATTAATGAACCCGAATATTTAAAAATATCCTATTTTTCCGAAAAAGCCAGCGAAAATCTTGGGCCACGGTGGAAAGTGGCCCGCCGGCTGGCCGCTGCCAACGTAATTACGGTTCTGCCAGGACGTGCTTTATCAGGGTGGGCCCGATAAAATTGCGCCCCGCCATTATTCCCCGCTGAGATAATCACCGAGAAGTTTCCGGCTGTGTTCGTCGTCGTGGCAGTAGACGCAGAGATTCTCCCAGTTGGAGCCATCCGGGGGGTTATTCTGGGGATTCCCATCCTTGTGGTGCACCGTCAAGAGATGCCGGTTTTTATGGGTGAATTCTCTTTGGCACTTGGCGCAAATCATCCCGTGGAGCTTCAGGGAGCGCTCCCGGTAGTTGCTGACCGACGGTTTCATTCAGCTTTCTCCTTAAATGATGATCAATGGCAAGCAGGCGGCGGAATCTTTGCGGGGCCATGCCCTCCAAAGCATTAATCCCCAGGTTTCTGGCAGGTGGCGCAGAAGAAGGTGCTGCGGCCCGCCTGGACCAGGCGCTGGATGGGGGCGCCGCAGCGGCGGCAAGGCTCTCCGCCCCGGCCATAGACCGTCAACTCCAGTTGAAATAGTCCGGTCTCTCCCCGGCTGTTGAGGTAATTGGACACTGTAGTGCCGCCCTTCATAATGGCGGCCTTGAGGATCCGCCGGGTCTGCCGCAGCAGTCGTTGCCAATGGGCCGGGGTCAGGCTGGAAGCCGGCGTGGCCGGATGGAGCCGGGCCGCAAACAGGATTTCGCAGGCGTAGATGTTGCCGATGCCGGCCAGGACCCTGCCATCCAGCAGGAAGTTTTTGACCGGCCGGGAGCGCCCCCGGGCCTGGAGCGCCAGCCAGGCGGGCGTCACCCCGGGAGAGAACGGCTCCCGCCCCACCTGCTCCAAAGGCGTCAGGGGCGCCCCGGGAGGAAAGACTAACGCCTGGCCGAAGCGACGCATGTCCTGGAACCCCAAATCCAAGCCTCCCTCCAGGTGCAGGACCAGATGGACATGAGGCCGGGGCGGGAAGGGGGCCGGCCCCAGAAGCAGCCGGCCGGTCATGCCCAGGTGCACCAGCAAGCGCACCCCGTCTTCCAAATCAAAGATCAGATATTTGCCCCGGCGGCTCAGGTCCAGGATGTGGCGGCCGCTGACCCAGCGCCGCAACTCCGCCGCCGGGCTCTGACGGCGCAGCGGCTTTTCCCCCCTGGTAATCCCCAGGACCCGGCGCCCGACGATCTGGGGAGCCAGACCGCGGCGGATAACTTCAACCTCGGGAAGTTCAGGCATGATCAGGCGCCCTAATACCGTTTGCCGTCTTCGGTTAAAATCAACGAAACCATCATTAAGTTAGAAGTTAAGATGGTTGAGCTTGAAAAGAAAGCTGCTTCAAAAAAAGGGGGCGCCAGGAATTGCGCCCCGACGCCCCTGCGAAGCCTGGCAGATAATCCCAAAACTAAAAACTAAAAACTCGAAACTCGAAACTCGAAACTCGAAACTAAAAAAGCATGTCCAGGAAGTGCTCGTGATATTCCTTCAGTTCCTTGTGGCACTCTCCGCAAAAGAGGCGCACCTCGCCCTGAATCTCGGAATCGTCGCTCACCGTGGAAAAGCTGCCGTCGTCGTTCTGCACATAAAAAGTGGTGATGGTGACCCCTTCCGCCACTTCGTAAAAGTCCGTGTCGTTGCCGCAATACGGGCAGGAAATCCTCATTTTCCCTGTTCTTGTTCGATGACTTGTTTGGCGTCCTGGCGGTATAGTGAGTTATGGGGCTCTATCTTCCGGGCCTGTTCCATCTCGATGGCGGCTCGTTTAAACTGTTGCCTCGACTTCGCCTGTTTCCCCTGCTTCTCGTAAATCTGCCCCTGATGGGCAAAGAGCCGGGCCAGGTAAAAATGGGTGCGGGCGCTGCGGGGGTTTAGCTCGTTGGATGCCTGCAGTTCCTGGCGGGCCTGCCGGTACTTCTTCTGGTGGTAGTGGATGACCCCCAGGTTCCGCCACAGGACCGGATGGTACGTCTTGTCCTGCCCCTTCAAGGCCTTGAGGAGCAGCAGTTCCAGGCGGGCCATGGTCTCCTGGTCTTGCAGGGTGGAGTGGCCGTTGGCCAGCAGGCGTTCGCTGAGGTCCGCCACCTCAACGGCAGGCAGCTCCCGGCCCGTCAAGGCGTTCTTCAGGAGGACATGGTCCGGGGTGCCGGCCGGCTCCGGCGGCGGCCCCAGCAGGGGGGCGCCCTCCGGAGGCGGAATTACCGGCGCCGAACCGCAGCCCGCGGACCCCGTCAACAGCACAATTATCAGCCAGACGATTGCTTTATAGTTAGTAGACAAACCGGTAGCTAACCCCGCAATGACAACGAACTAGTACCGTATCCGCGAGGTCCCGTCAACCCATTTTTACCGCAGCAGGGGACGGCGAATCTTAGCCTACTGACTCTCAGGGAAGTATTGGAACCCCTTGCGCAAGACCTGACGGTTAACGCGGCTGGGGCGCAATCGCTTCAGGAAGTGGTCGGCCAGGCGGTCCGCCTGTTCCTGGTCGCCGCAAGTGAAGATGTCCAGGACCAGATAACCGTATTCCGGCCAGGTATGGAGGGAAATGTGGGATTGGGCCAGGAGGGTGAAGCCCGTCACCCCGTGGGGCTCAAATTGATGAAACCTGGAACCCAGGTTGGTTAGCCCGACCCGTCTGACGGCGGTCTTCACCGCCTGATGCAAGTATTTACGGGAATTAATCTTTTCCGGGTCGCAGCCGTAGAGTTCCATGACCAGGTGATATCCATCGGGCCGCGGGTTCTGGACCAAGAGCTCCCGTTTCATGGGCGGGCCCTCCCTTCAGGTAGTTTTGTCCAGGGGATTGCCTCCCCTTTTTGCCACCCCCTTGTGTGTCTGGTTCTACAACATCTTTAATACATTATGGAAAATGCTTCTGGCTGTCAATAAAAAAGGGCGGCTGCCGTTACCAGCCCGGGAGGCTCATGCCGGCGGCACCCCCTAACACCCCCTCGCCGCCGGGCATTTGCCGCCAGCCAATAACCGGCCTTGTAACCGGAAGAGGGCCTTTGCCGGCGCCATGGGCCTCATCTGCCTTGACAGGGGTCTGGTATTGAGTTAACCATTAGCTAACCGAAGCCCGGCCACGCCCACCCCACCGCTATGGTAGCGCCAGGGGGGCCGTGGTCTTAACAATTGCCCCCCAAGACGAGAGGCCCTGCCATGGAACTGCTCTTTCGGCCCCGGCGGCTGAGACGGACCGACGCCCTGCGGCGCCTGGTGCGGGAGACCCACCTGCGCCGGGAAGATTTCATCTATCCCATGTTTGCGGCCCCGGGGCAGGGGGTGCGGGTCGAGGTCCCCTCCATGCCCGGGGTCCACCGCCTGTCGGTGGACAAGCTGGTGCAGGAGGCCAGGGAGGCCGCGGACCTGGGGGTTGCCGCGGTGCTGCTCTTCGGGCTGCCCCAAAAGAAGGACGACACCGCCTCCGAGGCCGCCTCCCCCCGGGGCACGGTGCAGCAGGCGGTAAGCCAGCTGAAAAAACAGCTGCCGGACCTGGTGGTGATCACCGACGTCTGCCTCTGCGGCTACACCTCCCACGGCCACTGCGGCCTCATCCACCGGGGCGAGGTGGACAACGACGCCACCCTCGAGGTCCTGGCCCAGGTGGCCCTTTCCCACGCCGAGGCCGGGGCCGACATGGTGGCGCCCTCCGACATGATGGACGGCCGGGTCGGCGCTATCCGGGAGGCCCTGGACGAGCGGGGCTTCGAGATGGTGCCCATTCTCTCCTACGCGGTGAAGTACGCCTCCAGCTTCTACGGGCCCTTCCGGGACGCGGCGGAGTGCGCCCCCCAATT
>DASWLF010000212.1:0-2733 GCA_036396255.1 Desulfobaccales bacterium | reverse complement strand
GCGGGCAGGTAACGGTCCCGTTCGCTGAAGATGCAGCCGCAATACTGCTGCTGGTAGAGGCCCAGTTTTTTGGTCTGGGCCTGGCCTGCGGTCCACCCCTGGCGGAAGTCCTGGTAATGGAACGGCACCCCCACTTCCCGGGCCACCTGTTGGGCCAACTCCCGGACCAGCTCGTGGTTCTGAAATTTGCTGTACAGCAGGGTGGAAGTGAAGGCGTCGAACTTGCCTCCCCGGGCCGTCCGGGCCGCGGCCGCCAGCCGCAGATGATAGCAGAAGCGACAGCGCTCCGCTTCCCGGAAGACGACGCGGCGCAAAAACTCTTCCAGGCTGTAGCTGCGGTCCCAGATCACCGGCAGCCCGGTTTGGGCGGCGTACTCCTCCAGGGTGGCGGTCCGGCGGGCGAACTCCTGGTAGGGATGAATGTTGGGGTTGAAAAAGAACCCTCGCACCTGGTGGCCCGCAGCCCGCAAGGCCTCCACCGGATAGATGGTGCAGGGGGCGCAACAGATGTGCAGCAGAATCTTCATTTTTACAGTGCTGGGGGCTAAAAGATGTCGGCGTGATTTTCCAAAAACCTTCCTGAGTCAGCCTTTTCTAAAGGGGGATTTAGGGGGATTATCAATGGCTTATTTAAAATCACCCCTGCTCCCCCCTTAGCAAAGGGAGGTAATAATTTTAGTTTAAAATGTCATGCCAATTACGGGAACGCCACACTAGGTGCGGTATCCCATGGTTCTCTTGGCTACTTGGCCCAGCTCGCCGATGTTGGCCACCATGGTGACGCCCGCGGCGGTGAGGGCGGCGATTTTGTCCGAGGCCTTGCCGCTGCCTCCCGAGATGATGGCCCCGGCGTGGCCCATGCGCTTGCCCGGCGGCGCGGTCTGGCCGGCGATAAAGCCCACCACCGGCTTGCTGACCTTGCGGGAGATGAAGGCCGCGGCATCTTCTTCGGCGGTGCCGCCGATCTCGCCGATGAGCACCATGCCTTCCGTTTGGGGATCGGCTTCAAACAATTGCAGCATGTCGATGAAATTGGTGCCGATGATGGGGTCGCCGCCGATGCCCACACAGGTGCTCTGGCCCAAGCCCAGGAGGGTGAGCTGGTGCACCGCCTCGTAGGTCAGGGTGCCGCTGCGGGACACCAGCCCCATGGGGCCGGGCTGATGGATGTGGCCCGGCATGATGCCCACCTTGGCCTGGCCCGGCGAGATGATGCCCGGGCAGTTGGGGCCGATGAGGCGGCAGCCCGAGTCTTTGAGCACTGCCATCACCTTCACCATCTCCAGGGTGGGGATGCCTTCGGTGATGCACACCGCCAGCTTCACCCCCGCGGCCGCGGCCTCTAAGATGGCGTCCGCCGCGAAGGGCGGGGGCACGAAAATCAAGGAGACGTTGGCCCCGGTGGCGCTCACCGCCTGGGCCACGGTGTTGAAGACCGGGATGTCGTCCAGCTTCTGGCCGCCCTTGCCCGGGGTCACCCCGGCCACCACCTTGGTGCCGTATTCGGCGCAGGCCCGGGCGTGAAACGACCCTTCCTTGCCGGTAATTCCCTGCACCACCACCCGCGTGTCGTTATTCACCAGAACGCTCATTGGTCACCCTTCTTGAAGTATTCTCAAACTTGCCCTGCCAGCACCATCCCCTCAGCAACCCTTGATCTCCACTGCCGGGTTCAGGGTTTTTACCGTGTAGATCAGTTCATAAAGCCCGGTTATCTGGCAAATCAGCCGGATGGTGCCGCCGGTGTGCCTGACGTTGATGAACCCCAGGCTCAGGGGCGCGCCCTTGATGGAAACGAGGTCCCCGGGGGCCACCACCGTGGTTTTGATGACGCTCTTGAACTCCAGTAAATTATCATCCCTGAATCTAATTTCAAACGGGATTTTCAAATAAACATACCAGATCCAGAGGACAATGCCGAGCCAGAGGAGAGAAATCCCTTTCATCTCCGGGGGCGCGCCGGCGGCCGCAAATCCCTGCACCCCCACGACCACGCCGATGCCGGCCATAAATATCAAGATGGCCCCCAGGAGAAACTTGACGGGTTTGACCAGCTTATAGACTTTCATGTTCTTTTCTCCGAAAAGAGCTATCAGCTATCAGCCGTCAGCTTTCAGCTTTCTGCAAAGAAAAGGACGGCCCCAGGCGGTCAATGTGTAGGGTGGGCACTGCCCACCATACCTTCCGCCGCCCCCTGGCAACTCAACTCCGGGCAGCCGGCGCAGCCTTTTCGGTCACCGCCGCCGCCCCGCCAATCTTTTGCTCATAGCCGCCCGCCTGGGAGCGGCGGCCGCCGCCCCGGCCCAGCCCCCGGCCCCGTTCCCCCACCTCCGGGGTGATGAGGAAGGGAAAGTAAATCAGCAGCAGGCTGAGGATGAGGAAGGCCAGGGCCACCCGGGTGCGCCGCCGGGGATTGGCGATTAACCGGGCAGTAAGGCCCACGATCATGCTCCAGTGCAGGATCAGGTGAATGACCAGCAACCCCAGGAGGGTGAAGGCCAGGTAGAGATGGATGGAGCCCCAATCGTGCCGGTCCCAGCCCAGCCAGGTCAGGTCGACGTTCCGGCCGTATCGGACCCAGACTTCCCGCCCCGGCGGCAGGATATATTTCATGAGCAACCCCAGGCCGGCGATGGCCATGAGGGTGAGGAACATCAAGGCGTCGATGACGAAGTTGAGCTTGGTCCTGTCCATGGAAGCGCCTCCCGTAGAGAGGTTAGCGGCGGGTTGAGA
>DASWLF010000211.1:0-9155 GCA_036396255.1 Desulfobaccales bacterium | reverse complement strand
GTTTCCCTAAATGACTGTCCGCCTCTGTGGGAAGAAAAAACCAGGAGAAGCGTGAAACGCTCCAGGCTTATCTGGAGAGCTTCGGCTGGCGCCCTTTGGACGAGTGATTAACCATTGCCAGATGTAGTATTACTATCTGCTATGACTAGAGACTTATCAAGTCGCGGAAAATTCAACCTATCCTGAACATATCAACATTTTTTGGTCAGAAGATTTCGTTGCCCCGTATGACAGCTATTTTCTCTTGGTCCACATTGGTGCTCACATAAGCAGCTCTTCAAGTTGTTCAAGATTGAAAGATGTCTCGTGAGCCTGCGACATCCATCTAGCACATCGATTTGCATTCAATGGAATTCCAACGGGTGGGATGCCTGTGCGGATGCACAGCCTCATGCCCATGGCAAGCTCCGGGATACATGCGATTCCGAGCGCACCGATGCTGGGGTGCTCTTGCTTGAGTCTTCTAAAGAGCCTCTCCTGGTCCATTTCTACAGAAATATAAGGTTTGATGCCATATTTCTCGAGGAGGACACTCCCCAAGTGAATGAAGCAGTCCTCGGTGCAACCCCTGCACACGGCCTCGAATTCACCTTCTTCTGAGCGGCACTCCGGCCTGAAGTCACGAAGGCAATGGGCGATGAGGGCGAACTTGTATTCGGAGTGTTTGAATTCTTCTCTGTAAATTCTGTTCACTAATTCGATCTCAAGCATGTACAGGTGGTATTTCTCCTCCGTCGTGGCAAGCGTACTGTCAATCCTCTGCGCAATGGGCAAGGTTTTCAGGTGGTTCGAAACATTTTGGGTATAGATGGACAACGACTGCCTGAGAGTCTCTCTAACGAACTGGAGTGTCTTCCGATCGGCCCCCGTGGTTTTCAAGCCCAAAAGAAAGGGCTTCTTTCCCACTTTCTGTATCAGGCCCAAAAGCCTTTTCTCGTCAGGGCAGCACTGGAGGAAAACATCTGCCAAGCGCTTTATTTCGGCGTAGTAATGTTCGCTATCGTCGCCCTCGGCAAACAGTGAGTAAGTTTTCCCTTGGACCGGCGTGTATAGCTTCTCTGGATTTGATAATGCTTTCAAAGTCTTCTCTAAATTGCAAAAGACCAAAAGGACTATATGGAACTTGAACTCTCGTTGGCTTTCAATACAGAAAGCCCTTTACCATCAATCACCCGGGCGAAGGGCCGAATTGTGAGCCGGATAGAGAATCATCAAGAGAATATTTGGTCCCGGTATTGTCTACTGAGATTTGATGATATTTCTCCAAGGCACATCCGCTTTGGAAACCAATTAAAACCAGAATCAGGACCCAGAGAAATATTTTAGTCATATCCCTGCCAAAATCGTGGGATGACTTAGTTCAATTTGGGATGGAAGTCAGAGGTCATCACTTCATCCCATCACCTACTTATTGTAACCTTTTTAGAGGTTACCAGAAGGCCCTGGGAGGATATGGAGATCATTTCTGCAGTTTTCTCTGGCCCGATGATAAGCGAGGAGTTTGGCAAGTTACCCGCAGTTAAATACCGGGTGCTATTCAACAGTAATGTCGCAGATCTAATTTCTCTCACTCGGAGGCCACTTTCCGGAGGCGGATGGCCGCCGGGGTTACTTCCACCAGTTCATCGTCATTGATAAACTCCATGGCCTGCTCCAGGCCGAACTGTCTGGGAGGGACGATACGCAAGGCCTCATCAGAGCCCGCGGCCCGGATATTGGTCAGCTTCTTCTCCTTGGTGATGTTCACCCACATATCTTCGGCCCGAGTGTTTTCGCCGACAATCATGCCCCGGTACACCGGGTCCCCCGGCTTCACAAAGATCGTCCCCCGGGGCTGCAGGTGAAAAATGGCATAGGCCACCGCCTTGCCGGGCCGGTCGGCAATCAGCGCCCCGTTGGGCCGGCCCTTGATCTCCCCCGCATAGGGAGTGAAGCCCTCCAGGATGGTGTTGAGCAGTCCGGTCCCCCGGGTATCGTTCAGAAACTGGCCCCGAAAGCCGATGAGACCCCGGGAGGGGATGTGGAATTCCAGGCGCACCCGCCCGTAACCGTGATTGACCATCTTGACCATCCGTCCCTGGCGGGCGCTCATTTTTTCGGTGACAATGCCGATAAACTCCTCGGGAATATCCACCACCGCCAACTCCAGGGGTTCCGACAGCACTCCGTCCCGCTCCCGGGTAATGACCCGGGGCTTGCTTAGTGACAGCTCAAACCCTTCCCGCCGCATCATTTCTATAAGCACCGCCAGTTGCAGCTCGCCCCGGGCGCTAACCCGGAAGGCCTCCTTCTTTTCCGCCTCCTCCACCTTGATGCTCACATTGTAAAGGACTTCTTTGTCCAGGCGTTCATTGAGATGCCGGGAGGTGAGAAGCTTCCCGTCCCGGCCCGACAAAGGCGAGGTGTTCACTGAAAAGACCATGGAAATGGTGGGCTCTTCCACCCGGATGCCGGGGAGCGGCCGGGGGTCTTCCGGGTCGCCCAGGGTATCACCGATGAAGGCCGCCGGCACTCCGGCCACCGCGGCCAGGTCTCCGGCCTCGATGCACTCGCGCTCCAGGCGTTCGAGACCCTCAAAGTTGTAAACCAGGGTGAGGCAGGCCTTTCCGGCCAATTGCCCCTCCTTTAGGAGGGCCACCTCCCGGCCGCGCTTTAGGGACCCGCTGACAATCTTCCCCACGGCAATCAGCCCCACATAGTCGCTGTAATCCAGGCTGGTGACCAGGAACTGCAGGGGCGCGGCCGGGTCGAAGGTCGGCGCCGGAATAGCCGCGAGAATGGTGTCAAAAAGGGGCGCCAGGTCCCGCCCCTCCTCTTCCGGGTCCGTCAGGGCAATGCCGGCCTTGGCGTTGGTGTAGAGCACCGGGAAGTCCAGCTGCTCCTCGGTGGCGTCGAGATCGATGAACAAGTCGTAGATTTCGTCCAGTACCTCCTTGATGCGCCGGTCCGGGCGGTCGATCTTATTGATGACCACGATCGAGGGGAGCCCCTTCTCCAGGGCCTTCCCCAGAACGAACCGGGTTTGGGGGAGCGGCCCTTCGGTGGCGTCCACCAGGAGCATAACCCCGTCCACCATGTTCAGGGTGCGTTCCACTTCGCCGCCGAAATCCGCGTGGCCCGGGGTGTCCACGATATTGATCTTCACCCCTTTGTAGGTGATGGCCATGTTTTTGGCCATGATGGTGATGCCCTTCTCCCGCTCCAAGTCCATACTGTCCATGACCCGTTCGGCCACCAGCTCATTTTCCCGGAAGATGCCGCTCTGCCACAACATGGCATCCGCCAAAGTAGTCTTCCCATGGTCCACATGGGCGATAATTGCGATATTTCTCAAGTCGTCTCGAGTTTGCATAACACGTCGGCAAAATAGTGGCCGCTTAAAAACGGCTTCTATTTTTATACTCCTTTGAATTATGGGGATAAATGTGATTCCCGGGGGGACAGACAAAGGGCCGCCAAGTTTATCTTGACTGGCTGAGGTCCGCGGCAAGTTCCCGTTGCAATCTTGTTTAATTTTACTTATTAGGAAGTGATTATGCAAGGGTGCAGTGCTAAAGGAAGATAATCAAGCCGCAGCTTGGGAAAGGAGGAATAGATTCTCCTTTTTTAGTGGACGGCTTTGAAAATTTCCATGCTCCCACCTCCTAGATTTCATAGCACCATGCGGATGCTGATAGGCAGAGCATATCACAATTTTCTCAGGGAATTCTATAAGCTTCTGTCATGGCAAGCTATCAGCCAAACCGTCCGGTAATGTATTCTTCGGTTTTTTTGTTGGCAGGATTGGTAAAGATCTTTTGGGTATCGCCGAACTCGACGATGCGTCCCTGGTAGAAAAAGGCGGTGAAGTCGGAGACCCTGGCTGCTTGCTGCATATTATGAGTAACGATGACAATAGTGTATTTGCTTTTCAGCGAATTGATCAATTCTTCGATCTTGGCGGTGGCGATGGGGTCAATGGCAGAGGTGGGTTCATCCATCAGCAGTACTTCCGGCTCCACCGCCAGGGCCCGGGCGATGCACAGCCGCTGCTGCTGGCCACCGGACAGGGCCGTGCCTGGTTGGCGCAGAATATCCTTCACTTCATCCCAGAGAGCTGCCTTGCTCAAAGCCTCTTCCACCCGGTCGGCCATCTCCCCCTTGCTCAAACGGTAATGCAATCTCAGGCCGAAAGCCACGTTTTCAAAGACGCTCATGGGAAAGGGCGTAGGCTTCTGGAAGATCATGCCCACCCGGCGGCGCAGTTCCATGAGATCCATGGCCGGGTCCAGGATATTTTCCCCGTCCAGTAAAACCTCGCCGAAGGCCCGCTGCTCGCCGTAAAGCTCGTAGATGCGGTTGTAGATGCGAATATGGGTTGATTTGCCGCATCCCGAAGGGCCGATAATGGCTGTCACCTGGTGGCGATGGATTTCCAGATCGTTCTCGAAGAGTGCCTGGTGGTCTCCATAGAAAAAGCTCACCTGCCGGGCGATGATCTTGGGTCCCACGGGCGCTTCGGCATACACCGTCAAGACTGCGGTTTCCAACGCCAATGATTGATCGAGGGCAACCGGGTAAGGGAAAGCCATGGTCGTTGTTTTCATGAGTGTTTCTCTCCCAGAAAAAAGCGCGCCGCCAGGTTCAAGGCCAGGACACCGCAGGTAATAAGCAGGGAGGCCCCCCAGGCCATCTGCTGCCAGTCGGGATAGGGGGACATGGCAAAATTGAATATGGTTACCGTGAGGTTGGGGGTGGGGCCGGCCAGGGAACTCACCCAGTAGGGGCTGTTGAGGGCGGTAAACAGGAGCGGCGCGGTCTCGCCGCTGACCCGGGCCACCGCCAGCAAGATGCCGGTGAGGAGCCCCGGCCTGGCGGCCCGGAACAGGATGGCCAGGGTCACCTTCCAGGTGGGCGCGCCCAAGGCCAGGCCCGCCTCCCGGAGGGTGTTGGGGAGCAACCGCAGCATATCCTCGGCAGTGCGGGCCACCACCGGCAGCATGATGATGCCCAGGGACAGGGCGCCGGCATAACCGGAGAACTGGCCCCGGGGCAGCACCAGGATGGCGTAGACGAAAACACCGATGATAATGGACGGCATCCCCATCAACACATTGGCGGCAAAGCGGCTGTGATCGGCCAGTCGGGATTTCTGACCGAACTCGGACAGGAAAACTCCCGCCATCATGCCCACCGGCACCGCCAGGAGGGTGGCGAGCCCGGTCATGGCCAGGGTGCCGACGATGGCATTGGCCATGCCGCCGCCGGGAATCCCCGGAGGATTGGGGAGACGGGTGAAGAAATCAAAATTGAGGGCGCCCACCCCCCGGCTCAGGACTCCTAAGAAAATCCAGGCCAGGGCCAGGAGGCCTAACAGGGCTGAGGCCGCCGCCAACACGCTGACGACCCCGTTGACGATGCGGCGCGCGAAGGGGGGACGCGGTTTCATAAGCCCACGCTCCAGGGACGGTAGAGGCGCCGCAGGAGAAATTGCGCCAGGATCTGTACCAGGTAGGTGATGAGAAACAAGACCAGGCCCAAGGCGATCAAGCTGCTGACATACAACGGCTCGGTGGCTTCGGCGAATTCATTGGCCAGAGTGGAGGCGATGCTGTTGCCCGCGGCGAACAGCGAGGAGGAAATCCGGTGGGAATTGCCGATAACAAAGGTTATGGCCATGGTCTCCCCCAGGGCCCGCCCCAATCCCAGGAACACCGCGCCGATGAGCCCCACCAGGCCATAGGGGATCATGACTTTGTACATGACTTCCCAGGTGGTGGCCCCCATGCCGAAGGCGGACTCGCGGATGGTCCGGGGCACCAGGAGAAAGACATCCCGGGCAACGGCGCAGATGAAGGGCAGGATCATGAAGGCCAGGATGATCCCGGCGCTCATCATGCCGATGCCCATGGGCGGTCCCTGAAACAGGGGGAGAAACCCCAGGGTGGAGGCGAGAAAGGGCTGCACATCGGCCTGCAGGAACGGGGCGAAGACGAAAAGCCCCCACATCCCATAAATGATGCTGGGGATGGCGGCCAGCAGTTCAATGAGGGTGCTCACCACCCGGCTCACCGCCGGCGGTGCCAGTTCTACCAGGAAAAAGGCGATGGCCAGGCTGAGGGGAACGGCCAGCAGCATGGCGATGAGGGTTGAAACGATGGTGCCGAAGATGCTGCTGGCCGCGCCGAACTCCTGGGTAACGGGGTTCCATTCCGGAGACATCAGGAAACCCACGCCGAATTTTTTTATGGCCGGCAGGGAGTAAAGCAGGAGCGCCAGGAAGATCCCGCCTATGAGCGCCGGCACCAGGAAGGCGCACCCCCGGCTCAGCCAGCGGAAGATCACGTCTCCCTGCCGCCGGGTCTGCGTTTTGGCCGGAGTTTCCGGTAGTGCCAGGTCAGCCATGGTTTTGTGCCTGAATCCAGGGTTTTTGGTCAGGGAGCGGGATAACCCGGCCGATGCCGTGGTCCCCCCGAGATGAGGCCGCGGTGCGGCTGCGTTTACGGCCAGACGGGTTTGCCGTCCGCTTTAATCTCTTTGGCCCAGGTGGCCTTGACCAATTCCACCACCTTAGGCGGCAGCGGCACATAATCCAGCTTCTGGGCCATCTCGGCGCCGTGCCGGTAACACCACTCAAAGAACTTGAGCATGGCCTGCGCCTTGGCGGCATCGGCCTGCTGCTTGTACATCAAAATATAGGTGGCTCCGGTGATGGGCCAGCTCTTGTCGCCCGGCTGATCATTGAGGACCAGGTAGTAGCCCGGAGCTTTCTGCCAGTCGGCATTGGCCGTCGCCGCCTGGAAACTTTCTATATTTGGCGTGACGAAGTTTCCGGCCTTATTCTTGAGCAGCGCAAAGCTCATCTGGGTTTGCAAGGCATAGGCATATTCCACATAGCCGATGGCGCCCCCTACCTTCTTCACATAGCTCGCCACGCCCTCATTGCCCTTGCCGCCCACGCTGTTGGCCGCCGGCCATTTGACCGATTTGCCGGTTCCCACTTTCTCTTGCCATTCACGAGAACTTAAGGTCAGGTAATGGGTGAAGAGCCAGGTGGTGCCGGAGCCGTCGGCCCGATGCACGATGGTGATATTCAGGTCGGGGAGATTGAGCCCGGGGTTAAGGTTCTTGAGGGCGGGATCATTCCACTTGGTAATTTTCCCTAAAAAGATCTGGGCCAAAATTTCCCCGGTTAACCGGAGCTGTCCGGGCCCGATGCCGGGCACATTAATTACCGGGACCACCCCGCCCACCACCATGGGAAACTGAATGAGGCCGGCCTGGTCCAATTCTTCCAGCTTGAGCGGCTCGTCCGAGGCGCCGAAGTCCACGGTCTTGGCCTTGATCTGGGCAATGCCGCCGCCGGAGCCGATGGACTGGTAATTGACCTTTACCTTCGTCAGTTCGTGGTATTTATGCGCCCATTGGGAGTAAAGGGGATAGGGAAAAGTAGCCCCGGCGCCGTTAATGGACAAAGTTTGGCCTTGCGCCACCCCGGTTAAGGCAATACAGGCAATTGCCGCGAATGTCAGCCATTTTGCTTGCTGCATGATTTCTCTCCTCAATTGATGGACAGACTGGAATAAATTCCGTTGGTATATAGTAAAGACGGATTGTTAGCGTTTGATTAGCGGCAGGTTAGAAGTTTGATAGGTTTGGCTAGGTAGCTCGTAGCTCGTAGGGCGGGAAAGCGAAGCGCATCCCGCCATTAGCATTATTCCATCTCTACTCTAGACTGCGAACGTTATCATCTTCCGCCTATTCAAGGGTATAAATGGCGGGTTCCACGTAAATGCAGGTGATGGGGCAAGATGACGATGGTCTCGACAGTGAATGGTCGGCATTGGCGGGCCGCCCTGAACGACGCCCGTAGATAGTCAATGTTTTCGGTCAAGAGGTTTCGCCGGCTTTCCAGGAGCGTGACCGTGAAAAAGAACTGCCGTTAACAAAGGCGCGAATATATTGCTGCATAAGTCAGGCCCAACCCAATTGCCCAAGGCGGGATGCGCTTCGCTTTCCCGCCCTACGACTGCTAATTACCCCTGGGGTATCATTATGGAGAAAGTGCTGCCCTCTCCGGGAGTGCTGGTCACCGTTACCCGGCCGCCGTGGGCCTCGGTGATGTGTTTGACGATGGCCAGACCCAGGCCGGTGCCGCCCTCTTTCCGGCTACGGCCCACATCCACCCGGTAGAAGCGCTCAAATATTCGGTCAAGGTGCTCCGGCGCAATGCCGCCGCCTTGGTCCTTGACCCGGATAACGATCTCCGACCCGGCTCCCTGAGCCTCCACCCGGACGGTGGAGTCCGCCGGACTGAACTTGATGGCGTTGTCAATCAGATTGACCAGGGCCTGCTCCAGCAAAGGCGCATTAAAGGAAGCCCGCAACTCGTCCGGACAGTTCACCTGGATGCTGATGTTCTTGGCCGCGGCTTTGGACTCACATACCTGGCCGGCTGCCTGCAGCACCTCTTTGAGGTTCCCCCTGGTAAAATCGATTTGATGCCGTTCCGCCTCCTGCTCAATCCGGGAGAGGGTCAGGAGGTCGTCGATGATTTCATTGAGACGATCGGTTTGCTGGGCGATGATGCGGAGAAATTTTTCCGCATTTTCCGGCTCTTTAAGCGCCCCGGCCAGCAAGGTTTCCACAAACCCCTTGATGGAGGTGATGGGGGTCTTCAGTTCATGGGAGACATTGGCCACAAAATCTCGCCGGGCCGTCTCCAGCCGCCGCAGGTGGGTGAGGTCGTGAAACACCACCAGGGTCCCCATCACCATGCCTTCGGGGTTTCTAAGAGCGGTCCCGTGAACCTGGAGCACCCTGGGTCGGTCCTCTTTCAGGGTTACCTCGCCGTCGATGGGCTCCAGGGCGGACAGGAGGCGATTGACGAACCACCGCAGTTCCGGATTTTTCACCACCTCCTGGAAGCTTAGATTCTGTACTGCCGTCGGATTAACCTCCAACATCTCGGCGCCTGCCCGGTTGATGGTGAGCAGGCGTCCCTCCGTATCCAGGGCCAGGACCCCTTCCACCATGCCGGCCAAGATGGCCTCCTGCTCCTGCCCCTGGCCGGTGAGGGTGCGGATACGGTCCTCCAGTTGCACCGCCATGTGGTTCATGGCTTCGGCCAGGCTCCCCAGTTCTTCGGAGGCCGGCACCGGCAGCTTGCGGTCCAG
>DASWLF010000210.1:0-1939 GCA_036396255.1 Desulfobaccales bacterium | reverse complement strand
TGATTCTGATAGAGCCGGGCAAAATCCAGGGTCCCCACCGCATAGGAGGCCAGGGAGGCGGCGGCCGCCTGCCGCGCCTGGGGAATGATACCCTGACTGTAGAGGATTATTTGCTGGTGCAGTCGCTGCAGCTTGGCATGCCGGTCTTTGATCATGGCTCTCAGCTGGTTTAAGGAGGACTGGTAGCCGTCTTTAGCTGCGGTTTGCTTGGCTAGTTCTTCCCTGATTTTGGGTTTGATCTTGGAGCCTTGCCAGATGGGCAGGTTGACCATAAACTTGGTGCCGAACATGTCTGATCTCTTGAGCCCGTCTTCGCGGTTTTCCCGCAGGCCGTAATTGACGCCGATGGTAAAATCCGGGAAATAATCCTTCTTCGCCAGGTCCACCGCCTTTTCCTGCTTGGCCACCATGGTTTTCAGGGCCTGAAGCTGGGGTCGGGCCTCCGCCAGGGCCAGCAGCTCGTCCAGCTTCAAATTGCAGGGCCGGGGTTTAAGGGGTTGCGGCTTGGCCAGGGGGGTTTGCGGCGGCTGGGAGCGCAAGGCGTTCAAATCGCCCCGGATGGATTCCTGTTTTTGGGTCCACTGGAACAGACGGTCCAGGTAACTGCCCAGCTCCACCTGGGCCTGGAGCACGTCGGCCTGCATGCCCTGGCCCACGGAGTAGCGGGTTTCGGCCACCTGGACCACCTGTTCCCAGAACTGCTTGTTTCTATGGGTGATCTCGAAGCCGGTATAGGCCAGGGCCAGACCCCAGTATCCCATGATCACCTTGGACCTGATTTCATTGACCTTGTCCTGGTAAGTGAGGCCGTCGGCCTGGGCCTGGGATTCGGCCACTTCCGAACGGAGGCGGCGTTTGCCGGGAAAGGGGATCTTCTGGTTCAACTCGAACATCTTCTGGGTCATGTCCTCCTGGGAAAAGCTCCAGGTGTCGGTGGGCAGGTCCTTGATGGTGAAGGCGGCCTCGGGGTCGTCCAGGGCCCCGGCGGGTTTGACGGTCTCCTTGGAGGCCCGGTGCAGGGAGCGCATCTGTCTTACCTCCGAGTTGGCCTTCACGGCCTCCTCGACGAGGGCCTGCAAATCCGGCGGCCAGTTGGCGTTAGGTTGGGCCTGGACGGGAATCCAGAGGACCATGAGAAAAAGTGCCGTGGTCGTCAGCATCCAGATGCAGCGCCGGTGAGTCATCCCTCAGCTCCTCAACCTCGGGTGGGGTCCTGGGCGGCCTTGCCGCACTTTATCGTAACATTTTAACTACTAGAATGGGATTGTCGAGGTAATTGTCGCAAGATTTTCTGAGCAACTGCAAGGAATTGCGCCACCCCTCTATGGTTGCTTCCGAAAATACCCTGGTAAATTCTGGTCAGGGAATATCCCTGAAAGGGCGAGGAGACCTCGCCCCTACAGTACATTGCGGCCCGGTGGGGGCGGGGTTTCCCCGCCCTTAAGCAATGCGGCTGAGAAAGCCTATAAGATCATGTAGGGCGGGCATTGCCCGTCACAGATTAAACATTCTCATTAATGGTGGGCGGTGCCCACCCTACATATTACAAGGAATTTCGCCGCTCGCCAATTGGCCCTGCCGGTTACTCGGCCTTTATAAGCAATATCTTTAGGGGCCCGGGCTGGTTGAGGTTTGCAGCCGGCGCCTCACAAGGTCAGGATCAGGGGCAGGATCATGGGGCGGCGCTCCAGGAGTTTGAAGAAGAGCTTGCGCAGGGCCTTGCCGGCCTGGGCCTGGATCTCCAGCCAGTCCTGGGTGGGCTCGCTCAGGCCCCGGAGGACGATCTCCCGGAATATCCTCCGGGCCTGCTCCAGGAGGGGGGCCTGCTCCTCCTCCAGGGTGAAGCCCCGGGTGATGAGGTCCGGCTCGGTGACGATCTTTCTGGCCATGGGGTCCACCGCGGCATAAGCGATGACCAGGCCGTCCGCGGCCAGGTGGC
>DASWLF010000209.1:0-3616 GCA_036396255.1 Desulfobaccales bacterium | reverse complement strand
CGGTAATGCAAGGCCAGCCACACCGTCTGCCGGTGCGGGTCGGTCCATTCCACCCGGTGCCGGCAGTGGGCCGGAATGTTAAGGTAATCCCCCGGCCCCATAACTTTTATCTCTTCCACTCCCTGGAAGCGCAAGCCGGCGCTGCCGGTGAGCAGCATGACCCACTCATGGGTGTCCTGGTCGTACCACTGCCCCGGCGGGGTGGCCTGCCCCCCGGAGACAATGCGCTCCAGGTGAAAGCCGGGGGCCTGTAGCAAGACTTCAGTGATCTCCTGGGGCACCGGGTCCGGGACTTGGGAAAATAAGTTATTTATTTCTAACATCAATAAGTTCCTTAAGCCTGGAAAGTCGGGCCGCCAGGCTCGCCTTTCCAGGCCTCTTAAGGGGTTTGGGGGAGGGGGCAGGGGCTGGTGGCACAGGCGTCTCGCCTGTGGGGGCCCCTGGTTCCCTCCCTCAATAACCCTACTGCCTCTCCCCGCCGCCCCGGCCGATGAGCCAGTTTTGCAGCCGGCCCTGGGCGTCCAGGTGGAGTCGCAACACAAAGGGGAAGGCCCGCCCGGGCACGGAAAAGCGCAAGTCCAGCCACTCCAGCACCCGGCCGTTCTCCAGAGATTGGGTCCGGTGCAGCAGGGGAAAACGGGCGAACTCCAGGAATTGGTCCAGGATTTCTCTGGCCTCCGGGGAATAGTCGCTGGCCGGCGGCGGCGCTGCCTTCCAGGTCCGGATCACCAGGTCCTGGGGGGCCTGGTAGGGCAGGGGCGGGTCCTGACCGCCCTGGGCCGGGGGCCCCTGGGCGGCTTCCAGCCTTTTCAGGGGCGCCGCCCTCTGCGGCCAGGGACGGTAGGGCAGTTCCACGAACGCCTGGCTGATTTCACCGGGGCCGGAGGCGATGAGTTGCCAGCGCCGGGGGGAAAAGGGCTGGGGCAAGGCGGCTACCACCCCCGGCGCCGTCGCCGTGGGGAACGCCTGCCGGGCCAGACTCAGGGCCTGGTGATGATAGAGCCCGCAGAGGAGCAGATAACCCCCGGCCGCCGCCAGGCAAAAGGCCCCCAGCTTGCGGCCCCAGGTGGGGGAAAGGAGCGCCGCTGCGGCCCCGGCGGCCAGCAAGGCGGTGAAATAGGGGTCAATGATGAAGAGCCAGTCCAGGCTGAAGCGCCGGCGGCTCAAAGGGTTGAGAATCTGGGTGCCGTAAGAGGTGGCCAGGTCCAGAAGCACGTGGACCGAAAGCACCGCCAGCCCCAGCCAGAACAGCGGCTTAAACCAGCGGGGGCCCCCCAGGGCTTGGCCCACCGCCGCTCCCAGCAGGGCAAACAGGGGCACCGCCAGGAGCGAATGGGTAAACCCCCGGTGGTGACGGATGAAGGCCAGCCGGTCCCACCACACCAGGAAATAATCTATATCGGGCAGCAGGGTGAAGATTAACCCCGCCACCACGCTCCAGGCCCGGGAAGGGCCGGGGATGAGCTGGGACAGGAGGACCCCCGCGGTGACGTGGGTTACTGGATCCATGGCCACCGCCCCGTCTGGGTGCCGTAGTGCGGGAACTTGCGCAGCAGGTCCTGCCTCAGGGCCACGGCGCTGGGATACCGCTGGTCTACGTCTTTCTTAAGGCATCTCAGGATAATGGCCTCCAGGGCCGCAGGGATCTCCGGGGTCAACTCCCGGGGCGGCTCGGGTTCCTGCTCCAGGATCTGGTCGATCAACAGTTTTTCCACTTCGCTATAAAACGGCAGTTCCCCGGTATACAACAGATACATGAGGACCCCGATGGCCCAGATATCGCTGCGGCGTTCGCTCTTGCCCATGATCTGCTCCGGCGCCATGAAGGGCCGGGACCCCACCATGGTGCCGCTGATTTCCTTTTCTCCCAGGATCTTGGCCACCCCGAAATCCAGCAGCTTCAGGGTGCCGTCCGGTTGGATGATGATGTTGCCGGGCTTGATGTCCCGGTGCATGATGCGGTTTTTGTGGGCATGGGCCACCACGTCGATGAGCTGCAGGATGACCCTTTCCACCAGGGGCCGGGGCAGCTCCTGGTCCAGCAAGTCTGACAGAGTCTGGCCCTCCACGTACTCCTGGATCAATACCAGCTTGCCCTCATCTTCCAGGGTCTCGATGAGTCGGGCCACCCCGGGGTGGGGGGCCAGCTTCTGGCAGATGGCGGCTTCTTTCCGGAACTTGGGGTTAGCCGCCTTGAGGAAGGGGATTTTGGCCACATATTGGCGCCCGGGCCCCGTGGCTTCGGTGTCCATCACCAGCCAGACTTCCCCGAAATTCCCCTGCCCCAATTTCCTGACTTTTTCATAGCGTCCCCCCAGGAGGGGGGTCATCTGCAGCAAGGCCAGATAATCCCGGGCGCTGGGGAAGAGATGGGCCACCAGGCCCTGCAGGGCCCGTTTCAGGGAAGAAGGGGCGCCCACCGGCTGCACCTGGAATCGCCGCAGCTCATTTTGCGGTTGCGGCAGCGCCAGATCGTTCAGTAACACGGTGAGGGGATGGCCTTCCCGGCTCTTGAGGTGCAGTTTCACGTGGGAGGCGCCGCCGGGCTCTGAGATTATCTGGCGAAACCGGTCCCGGTCTTCCGGGCCACTGAGCAATTCCTCGATGTCCATGGGGACCGGGGTCCCCCCCTTGCCCGGGTAACCCAGGAGGCGCCGCAGCGCCGGGTTGAGGTTGACCACCGCGCCGGCACGGTCGCAGAAGAACAGCGGCTGGCCGGTCTCCTGGAAGATGCGGGAGAATTCCTCGTGAGACTCCAGGAGCAGGCGCCGGTCGCCCAGCAGGCGGAGCACCACCGCCAGGCGCCCCAAGACCTCGTCGGCTTCAAAGGGGGGCAACAGGAACTCATCGGCGCCCGCCTCCAGGGCCCAGGCCGCGGTCACCTCGGAAAACTCCGGGAAGGCGATGACGATGGGGATCTCTTTTAGCGGCGCCGCTTCCTTGAACTGGCGGATAACCTGGTGGAGACCGGGAAGGTCTCCCACTATGAGCAGGAGGGTGGGGGGCTGGTCCTGGACCGCGGCCAGGAGCTCCTCGGGAAGGCAGGGCCTCACTTCATAATGACCCTGCAAAATCCCGGCTAATTTTTGGCGGGCGTCCGTTTCCGCACCGGCGATGAGAACGTTGGGAGGCACCCCGGAGAACCTCTCGGCAAAAAGTTACCGTTATTTTCCCCGGATTAAGCGGATTTGGCAAGTAGCGATTTCCCGGCGGCACCGGGTTTGGATTGATTTTCCAGAGCTCTGCCACCGGCCAGCGCCTTAGGCCGCCGGTAGACCCACCCCGGGGCGGCGGTAAGCCAAAGAAATCGGCTGGAAGATCCCCGCCGCCCCGGTCCCAAAGGCGCAGCCGGGGCGGGATTCTGCACCTCCCCGGTTCATTTATTATTGACAAAAGGCCGGGCCCGGGATAAAGACTTAACCGTTGGCGGGGTAGCTCAGTCGGTAGAGCAGGGGACTGAAAATCCCCGTGTCGGCGGTTCGATTCCGTCCCCCGCCACCAAGTGATTTCAAGGGGTTAGCCAATTAGGAGGCCCCTTTTTTTATGGAATTGTTAACGCCATGACTAACATTTGCAAATTGACCGTCCAGCCAATCGGTATATTTCGCCATGGCGC
>DASWLF010000208.1:0-4502 GCA_036396255.1 Desulfobaccales bacterium | reverse complement strand
GGAATCGGCCACGGAGACGGCCAGGTATTGGTAGACGCTGGGGTCCCGGTAGCAGTCGATGGTGCAGGCGGTGCATCGGTCCCGCAGGGGCCGCAGCCGGTGGATCTCTTCCAGGGGGCCCAGGGTATCGCCCAGGTAATGGCAGCGGTGGACCTGGAGGTGCCAGTCCACAAAAAAATATTTATAGCCCGCCAGGCAGGGGAAGCGGCCCGGCCGGTGTTGCAGCTGGCGTTGCAGGTCCCTGAGGGCCAGCCGCGGGTTGAGGATGACCAGGGGGGAGGCGGCCTTCAATTTGATGATCTGGTCAAACCAGTGGTACAGCTCTTCCGGGGTAAAATCCACGGAATAATGGTGGGCGAAGCCCAGGTAAGAGGAGTGGAGCCGGGTTATTGGGTAGGAGAAGGTGACCCGCTTAAAGCCAAGTTCGGCCAGGAAATCAAGCATGGCGCCCAGGTCGCCCACCAGGCGGCTCAGGGTGACGGAGGCCACGGGGTTGAGGCGGTGCTCCCGCAGGGTGGGCATCAGGCCGCGGATATGCTGGGTGAGGCCCGGCAGCCCGCGGTGTTCGTCGTGCTGCGCCGGGGTGGGGGCGTCCATGGAGATGATCAGGGTCTCCAGGCCCACCTGCCGCAGTTCCCGGATCAGGGCGGGGGTGAGCAGGGAGCCGTTGGTGCACAGGATGGTCTTGATCCCCAGTTCCCGGGCCCGGGCCAGGGTAGGCAGCAGGGCCGGGTAGAGGAGGGGTTCGCCGCCGGTGAGGCAGAGGTAGCTGGCGCCGCTCTTTTTCAGGGCCTCAAGTCCCCGGGAGAGCCGGGCCGGGTCGGCCATGACCCGGGAAGCCGGCGGCACCTGGGGAAAACTGCAAAAGCCGCACCGGGCGTTGCAGGCGTTGGTGACGGCAATCTGGCAAAAATTAGGACCCCCCTGGAGAAACAGGTGGAGTAGTTCCTTCACGGTCATGGGCAGCTAGTGCCACGCTCCAGGGGAGCTTCCGGGCACTGGCGCCGCCGGAAGATGAAGCTCAGGAATTGCCGGCCTTCCTTGAGCAAACGGCGGCGCTCTCCCGGGTTCCGCAACATCACCAGGGCCGCCCTGGCCATGTAGCTGGGCCGGAAGTAAAAGCGGCGATAAAACTGGGGCACCGCCTGGAAGATCTCCGCGGCCGCCAGGCCGGGATAATCCACGATGCACTGCTGATAGCCGGTGCCGCCGTGCACCGTGGAGTCGTCGTGCAGATAGCCCTTTTCCCGGCAGAAGTCGTAGAACTCGGTGCCGGGGTAGGGGGTGGCCAAAGAGACCTGGATGGTGTCCGGGTCCAGTTCGCAGGCGAAGCGGATGGAGGCCTCGATGCTGGCCCGGGATTCTCCGGGGAGCCCCACCATGAAGGTGCCGTGCACCTGGATGCCCAGTTCGCGGCACCACTTGACGAGACGGCGTCCCAGGTCCAGGGTGGCGCCTTTGCGAATATTTTTCAAGACCTGGGGGTCGCCGGTTTCGAAGCCCACCACCAGCAGACGCAGGCCCCCTTCTTTCATGGCCTTCAGGGTCTCGTAGGAAGTGTTGACCCGGGCGGTGGTGGACCAGAGGAACTTCAGGGGGCGGAACTCCCGGCTGAGCTGCCGGGCCCGCTGGCCGTCCGCAGTGAAGGTGTCGTCGTCGAAGAAAATTTCCGCGGCCTGGGGGAAGAGTTCCAGGGAGCGGCGCACTTCGGCCACCACGTTGGCAACGGACCGCACCCGGTAGCGCCGCCCGGTGAAGGTCTGGGGCCAGAGGCAAAAAACGCACTGCCCCGGGCAACCCCGGCCGGTGTAGAAAGAGATGTAGGGGTACCGGAGGTACGGGATCTGGTATTGCTCCATGGTGAGGTCCCGGTGGTAGATGTCCGAGACGAAGGGCAGGGCATCCAGGTCCTCGATGAAAGGCCGGTCCGGGTTGTGATGAATGGACCCGTTGCGGCGATAGCTGATCCCCAGGATGTCCTCCCAGGGGCGGTTTTGGGCCGCTTCGAGGATGGCATAGTCAAACTCCCGGCGGGCCACGAAATCCACCTGGGGCCCGGCAGCCAGGGACTCCTGGGCCAGGATGCTCACCTGGGGCCCCACCAGGCCCACCAGCAGTTTGGGGTTCCGCGCTTTGAGTTGGCCCACCGTCTCCAGATCATGGCGGAAAGAGGGGCTGGTGGTAAACAGGACGGCGAGTTCAAAGTCCGGCGCCAGCGCCGCCACCTGGGACACCGTCAGGTTCTCCGGCGGGGCGTCCACCACCCGGCTCCCGGGGATGAGGCCCGCGGGGTAGCACAGCCAGGTGGGATACCAGAAGGAGGTGACCTCTCGAGTAGCCTGATAGCGCGACCCGGCCCCTCCATCAAAATCCTGGAAAGAAGGCGGGTTGAGCAACAGGGTGCGTTTCACGGCTTACCTCTCATGATGGCCCGGATAACCAGAATTCGGACGGCCAATCTGCCTGATATTAATTTGACGTCAAAATTAGAGCATTTGAGGCCGATGGCATACCATCGTGAAGCTTGACAAATCGCCCTAAATCCCCCTTTTTCAAAGGGGGACTTTTAAGGGACCCCCCTTTAGCTCCCCCCTTTGGAAAAGGGGGGCTGGGGGGATTTCATCATGGTTGGGTCATTACTCTATTTATGACGTACAATTAGTTATGAATACGCCGGGTTGCCACGGCAACCGCAGCGACTGATACCGGGTTGCGTTCAAATGGTTGTTTTTGTAGCCGCAGGCTTTAGCCTGCGCCGCACAGGCGAGACGCCTGTGCCACCAAGAAAAGTTGGAAGAAAAATACTCGATTGGTCGCAACTCGGCATGATGGATTTTATCCGAGGTTTGCTGCTTTGTCCATTACCAAAGTTGGGGAGCAGGGGGCTGAACCCGGTACCAAAGGCGCGGCTGGCCGCGGGCAGGAATGATTCAAGAGAAAAATGAAAAAGGGGAGAAGCCCTCTCCCCTTTCTTGCCGCGGGTTATGGCCAGCCTGGCAACGCTCAGATTTCCAGGGTGGTCAGTCCTTCCCGGATGGCATACTTGGTGAGTTCGGCCACGCTGTGCATCTTCAATTTGTGCATGACCTGCTGACGGTGGGTTTCGATGGTCTTGACGCTGACGTGCAGGCAGTCGGCGATTTGATTGGTGGACTTGCCTTCGCTCATGAGCTGCAGCACTTCCCGTTCCCGGGGAGTCAGCACCGAGAAGACCGAGGTCTCCAGGGCCGAACCGCCGGTCATGTAGTCCTTGACCACGATGTCGGATACCCCGGGGCTGAGGTAGGTTTTGTGCGCCAGCACCGCCCGGATGGCCCGGGTAAGCTCTTCGAAGGCGCAGTCCTTCAGAAGATAGCCCGAGGCCCCGGCCTTCAACATGTTCACCACAAAGCGGCGGTCGGCGTACATGGACAGGGCGATGACCTTGGCTTTGGGAAGCTCCGAGACGATCTGGCGGGTGGCCTCAATGCCGTTGAGATCGGGCATGGCCACATCCATGATGATCACCTCGGGTTGCGTCTCCCGGGCCAGCCGCACCGTGGAGCGCCCATCTTCCGCCTCCGCCACCACCTTCAGGTCGTGCTCTTTTTCCAGCAGGGTGCGCAGACCCTGGCGCACGATCTGATGGTCGTCTGCGATGAGAACCTTTGTCACCATTTCCCTCTCCCCCTATTCCTTCTTGGTTAATATTTCAGCGGCACCACCAGGGTAACTCCCGACCCTGGCCCCGGTTCGGCATCCTCTTCCAGTTCGCCCCCCAGGCATCTCAACCTTTCCCGAATGCTGAAAAGGCCCAAGCCATTGCGACTGCCCAGGGGGGTGTCGCTGGAGAGGCCCAGCCCCACGCCGTCGCCTTCCACTCTGACCCGCATGGTGGTCCCCTCCCGCTTGATGAAGACCCCCACCCGGCTGGTCTTGGCCTGCTTCACCACGCTGACCAGCAACTCCCTCACCCCCTGGAACAGGAGGATACGCAATTCATCATCCATGGGCTTGGGGCTCCGGTCTGTCTGGACCTCGATGCGGATGCCGTGCTGTTCCTGCATCAATTCCGCCAACCAGTCGATGGCCGCCTCCAACCCCAGATCATACAGGATGGGGGGGCTCATCTCAAAGGTCAGGGCCCGGGTGTACCGGATGGTCTGTTCAATCAAGCGCCGGATCTCATCCATGGCCCCTGCCAGGTTGGTGGAGGAGGCCGACTCCTTGAGGGCCCCCAACTTGATTTGGGCCAGGGCCAGGATCTGTCCCACGTGATCGTGCATTTCCGTGGCCAGGCGCCGCCGCTCCCGCTCCTCGGTCAGGGACAACTCCGAGGCCACGGACCGCAGCTTGTCCTGGTAGATGCGCACCTCCCCTTCGGCCTGCTTCTGATGGGTGATGTCCTCCACCATGGCCACCGCGAACTGGTCTTTCTCCCGGGTGCCCCGGAAAGGGGAAACGGACAGGCGGCCCCAGACCTCGCGGCCATCCTTGCGGGTATAAGGTTTTTCCACCTGGTA
>DASWLF010000207.1:0-2564 GCA_036396255.1 Desulfobaccales bacterium | reverse complement strand
GAGGTGAGCCCGGGCAAGACCTGGGTCGGGGCCTGGGGGGGCCTGGCCGCCTGCCTGGCGGTGGGCATCCTCCTGGGGAAATGGCTCTTTCCCCCCCTGAGCTATTGGGGGCTGGGTTTGCTCTCCCTGACCCTGGCCCTGGTGGGACTGGTGGGCGACCTCTTTGAGTCCATGCTGAAGCGGCAGGCCCAGGTGAAGGACGCCTCCCAAATGCTGCCGGGCCACGGCGGCATGCTGGACCGGTTGGACAGCCTGCTGTTTGCCGCCCCGGCGGTGGTCTACGCCCGCCTGTTCCTCATCGGCTGGTAAAGGAGACCCACCCCCAACCCCTATCTAGTGTCGTGTCCCAGATGTATCTTGACTTAGTTTTGTAGGGGCGCACCTGCGTGTGCGCCCTCACCTAGGGCGGACACATAGGTCCGCCCCTACGGAAAATACCCAGTACGTTTTAAAGGGACAACTGGGACACAATACTAAGGGGTGGAGGGGGAGTTAGCGGGGAGGCCGGCGGGATATTTACGAATGATCCCCCGGCCCTGGCCGCCACTGAAAAAAGTTTGGGGCAGGCCACCCAAGGCCTGCCCCAAACTTTTTTCCGCTCCCCGGCGGGGATCTTATACCGTTTTCCCTTTCAGATTAATTGACATTTCTGGTTCATTTTAACCAAAAACCGAAAACCGAAAACGGTATTACTTGGCCGGGACGGTGCTGCTCACCGGCTTAATGGCCGGGGCGGGAGCCTCCGGCGGCAGGGAACGCCGGTAAACGCCGCTGGACTTATCCAGCTTGGCCACTGCCAGGTTGTACTGGTACAAAGCCATGAGATAATCCCCCCGGAAGGACCCATATCTCTCGAAGGCCAGGAAGATGTCATCCAGCTTCCCCAGACCCATGTCGAAGTTGCTGAACGCGGTGACCAGCCAGCGGCGGGCATTGACATAGGCCTTCTCCATGCCCACGGAGGCTTTGTAATTTTCCTGGACCTTGCCGTAATCCTTGGCCACTTCCACGGGGATGCCGATGAGGGCGGTCTTTTCGGTGTGCCGCAACTGGTCCAGCTCGGCCCGGGCCTGGCCGATCTTGGCCTTCAGGATGCCGAAATCGAAGTGCCACTTGGCCCCCACCATGGGCAAGGCGCCATTCTCATTAAAGTAGTCGTAGACATACGGGTCGGGGTTGTAATCCCGGCCGGGGGCACCGGCCACCTGGCCCACCACCGCCAGGAAGAAAGAGGGATAGCGGTCGGCCTTGGCCGCGTCCACCAGGAGCTGCCGGGCCACCAGGCCTTCCTTCAACTGGGTGAACTCCGGCCGCAATTCCACGGCCTGGCGAACATAATAGTCCAATCCCGACGGGGGCGCCGTGGGCGTGGGCAATTCCCGGGGCACCCGGAAATCCTGCTCCGCCCCGGTGAGGGCCTTGAGGGCCTGATACGCCACCTTGGAGCCTTCATCCGCTTCCGCCGCGAACTTTTCCAGGGCGCCTTCATAGGAAGCCAGCCGGTAACGGTCGCTCTCTTTGACGTTGGGGGAATTGATGCGCAGCAGGCGGGTGATGCGCTCCCGGGTGTCATTCAAATAGGTGCGGGCGTCTTGCACCGCCTCTTTGCCTTGGTCGGCCAGGATCAGGCCATAGTAGGCTTCGGAGACTTGTAAAATAACCTCCCCCTTCTTGGCGTCCACTCCCGCTTCTTTGACCCTGATGTTCCGGGCCGCGGCTTCTTCCCGGAAAGCGATTTTGCCGAAGGTATAGAGAGGTTGGGAGAGAGCAAAGGTCAGGTTGCCAAAGACGTTCATGCCGTGGACCTTGCTTTTGGGATCACGGTAAAAGAGGGTTTTGCCTTCGCCAACTTGGCGTATCTCACCGCGGCTGGCATTGGGAACCACCCCGCCGGTGGCCACCGCATCGAATTGGGGCCAGCGGTAGCCGTGGGCTTCGTTTTTCTGCTCGGTTGCCAGGGACACTTCGCTCTTGGTTGCTTTAACCTCCGGACTGAATTTCAGGGCCAGGTTTATCAGTTCCTTCAAGGTCAACACCGGCTTGTCTGCCGCCCGGCCCCCCACCGGCGCCAGCAAGATGACCAGACCCAAGATTAATCCTGTGAATCGGGCCCACTTAGTCATATCCCCCTCCTTTTTTACGTGCCAAGCATGACAAAGGTTAACACCGTACTGACATACCCCCCCCTCAATCCTTTATCAGGACTTTTGCCATAATAACAGGGAAAATTAGCAAGTTCATCTAATTTTTTACTAAATAATGTCGGAACGCGGTAATTTTAACGTGAACCGCCAGGGGAAAAATTGCATCCACAATTCTGAATGAGTTATTATAAATTATTGAAGCGGAAAGGCAGTGACCTTCCATGAAAGAGACGCGGCGGATTTTGATTACCGGGGGGGCGCGATTTATCGGCTCCCATTTGGCCCATCGCCTGGTGGCCGCCGGCCATGAAGTGGCGGTGGTGGACAATCTGAGCACGGGAAGACGCGAGTACGTGCCCGCCGGCGCCCAGTTTTTCCCCTATGATATCAAGTCCCGGGAGGCCCACGGGCTTATCTGCC
>DASWLF010000206.1:0-2861 GCA_036396255.1 Desulfobaccales bacterium | reverse complement strand
TACCCCCCCAACTGCAGAGGAAAAAGGAGCTCCCCCTGGGCTGCGGCAGCGGGAATCAGCAGCAGCGCCACGACCGCCAGGGTTACCAGTATCTTTCCGAACAGCCCCTTATCCTTCCGAACCCCTCCCTTGATTGACATGGTTATTCCCCCTGAGTTTGTTCTCGTCCAGTTTTCGTTTAGGGATCTAATCTCTCGCCTGCCGCCGGCCTGGGGAACCCCCCGGCCAGGCGGCGTCTTCCGGTTAAGCCTTCCGGACCTATTTTACTCACATATATCCTATTGTAAATGATTGTTTTTGAACTCCCCCCGGTGCGCTTCAAAGCTGATATGGTCCCCCGCCTTGAAGTCCACAAATTGGCGGGAGAGGTTCTTGACCACAATGGCCGGTTCGGTTGGCATAATGTGAGAACAATTAAAAAGACAAAATCAAATCCCCCTAAATCCCCCTTTTTCAAAGGGGGACTTTAATTCCCCCCTTTATTTAAGGGGGGGTCAGGGGGGATTTATTCCGGTTCCCAAAAGATTTATGGTGGGCCGTGCCCACCCTACATATATGGCCTTGCCACCAATTACCCTTTTCCCCTTTTCCCCTTTTCCCCTTTTAGCCCCTCACCCCTCCTGGCGGCGCACGATCTGGACGAAGAGGTCTTCCAGGTTGGCGGCCGCCGGCGCCATGGCCACCCCGGTGAGCCCGGCCTCCTCCAGGACCGCGGTCAACGGCGCCGTGGCCGCATCCGCGCTCGCCACCGTGAGCATCAGCCGGTCCCCCATGGCCAGGCACTGCCGCACCAGGGGAT
Organism: Desulfobaccales bacterium; assembly: GCA_036396255.1. Classification (GTDB taxonomy): domain Bacteria; phylum Desulfobacterota; class Desulfobaccia; order Desulfobaccales; family 0-14-0-80-60-11; genus DASWLF01. Next base: position 2,062 of record DASWLF010000206.1, on the reverse strand, counting down.
GGCCGCCCAAAACCTTCCGGGCGGTCCACAGGTTGGAGGCCCGGGCCTCCAGCAGCTCTCCCTCAAAGGAGCGCTTGATGGCCTTGGGAGTGTCCACCACCAGCAGCTTGCCGTTATGCATCAGCCCCACCCGGTGGGCCCGTTCCGCCTCGTCCATGTAGGCGGTGGACAGAAAGATGGTGAGCCCCGTGGCCAGCAGCCGGTGGAGAATCTCCCAGAACTCCCGCCGGGAAATGGGGTCCACCCCGAAGGTGGGTTCATCCAGAAAGAGCACCCGGGGGGTGTGGATGAGGGCGCAGGCCAGCCCCAGCTTCTGGCGCATGCCCCCCGAGAGGTTGCGGGCCAGCCGCGTCTGGAAGGGGGTGAGGTTGGAGAAGCTCAGCAACTCCGGCATCCGGCGGTCCCGCGCCGCCCGGTCCACCCGGTAGATGTCGGCGTAGAAGGCCATGTTCTCGGCCACGGTGAGGTCGTCGTACAGGCCGAAGCGCTGGGGCATGTAGCCGATTTGCTCCTTGAGGCGCTCGGCGTCTTTGACCGTGTCCAGGCCCAGCACCTGGGCCTGGCCCGCATCCGGGTCCATGATGGCCACCAGCATACGCATGGTGGTGGTCTTGCCCGCGGCGTCGGGGCCCACCAGGGCAAAGACCTCCCCCGGGGCTACCTCCAGATGGAAATTATCCACCGCCACCAGGGACCCGAAGCGCTTGGTCAGCCCCCGGGCCCGGATGGCCACCTCATTTGGGCGCCGGTTCTTCTGGCTGGCTGTCAAGAAAGATTACCGCTTCCGCCGGCATGCCCGGCTTGAGGTCGTAGTTCAAATTCTTGGCCCGGATCTTGGTGCGGTAGACCAACGTCACCCGCTCCTTGTAAGTCTCCACCGTTTTGGGGGTGAATTCCGCCTTGGAGTTGATGAAGGAAACCCAGGCAGGGTACCTTTTCCCCCGGTAGGAGTCGGTGGTGATTTCGGCCTTCATGCCGAATTTGACCTTGGCCAGGTCTGATTCCGGGATGTACCCCTCAAAATAGATGTTATCCATGTCCCCCAGGGTGAGGACCGGGGCCCCCACCGCCGCGGTCATGCCGGGCTCCATGGGGCGCACCAGCACCACCCCGGTGACCGGGGAATTGATGGTGGCGTACCCCAAGCGGGTGAGGGCCAGATCCAGGGCCGCCTTGGCCTGCTCAAACTCGCCCCTGGCCTTGTCGATGTCCTCTTTGCGAAACCCTTCCCGGCGCAGGCTGTACTCCTCCAGGGCGCTCTTGTGGGTCTCCCTGGCCATCAGGTAGTCGGCCTCGAACTTGTCCCGGGTCAAACCGGGGACCACCTTGCGGCGGTAGAGGTTTTCATAGCGCTCGTAGTCGATCTTTTTGTTGGCCAGATCCGCCTTGGTCTTGCCCACCTGGGCTTCGGCCTCTTTGATCTCCTGGGGCCGGTAGCCCGCCTCCATCTTGGCCAGGTTGGCGGTGGCCGCGGCCAGAGTGGCCCGGGCCCGCTCCACTTCGTCCTTCAGGTCCTTGGCCTCCAGCCCCGCCGCCTTCTGGCCGCTGGCGACCCAGTCGCCCTCCTGGAAAAAGATGTACTCGATGATGCCGGACACCTTGAAGGCCAGGTCCGTTTCGGTGGCCTCCATGTGCCCCTGGAGCTTCAAGAGGCTGGCCGGAGTCCGGTTGCCCTCCAAGAACCGCCAGTAGCCCAAACCGCTCAGGATGGCCGCCAGAACTACGATGCCGACGATGACCGGCCGTTTTAGCCTCATTTTTTCTCCACTCCCACCTGGAACAATCTCGACCCCAGGTCATCCCCTGCCGGAACCGGCCCTTATTCTACCGGGAAAATGCCCCTAACGCAAAAGGATACCGAAAGCCCCCGGGGCGCACGGATAAATTGCCGCGGCCAGGACGGATGAGCTAAGTGCAACATTTCATAAATCCGCTAACGTATTTTTAATTGAGGAGGAAATAGATTGATTCCCCCTCACCCCGACCCTCTCCCCCATTGGGGGAGAGGGAAAATGATGGAACATTTGATGCTCCGGTTCTGGCGAAATAATTTACTCCCTCT